>NZ_JBFAYO010000038.1:0-68015 GCF_040681325.1 Nocardia sp. NPDC051787 | reverse complement strand
ATCCGGATCACCCGTTTCACCAGCCCGAGCGCGGCCCGCAGGCGCTTGTTGTAGCCGGACTGCTGCGGCAGATACGGGAACATGCAGGCCAGATGCTTACGCGCGTACCGCAACCAGTGCGTTTCGGAGGTGAACCCCAACAGCGACTGAGCCACCGCCACGCACACCAGCTCCGAATCGGTCAACACCGGCGGACGGCCCGTCCAGCGGGAACCGGGCAACTCATCATCGATCTTCACGTACAGTGCGGTCAGGAGGGCGTCCAGATCATTGGTCACACACTGGTCATAGACGCCCTCCGTCCATGTCCGGGCATCACCGCGACTTCGGACTTACTCGTCTAGCCCGCACCATCCGCCGTCGGCCTGCGCGACATGTCAGATGTCCGACTTCGCGAGGCGCTGGGCCAGCAGTTCCTTTCCTAGGCGCCCGCCTTTACGGCTGTCGGCCTGCGCTTTGCGGAAGAACTCCACAAGCTCGCTGTCTCCGTCCCGTTCCGCGTCCTGGATGAACGTGTCCAAACGCAACGCGTTCTCCAGGGACGCCTCGACGAACCAGATCAGGTTGTAGTCCTTGTCGCGGGTGCCGGTGATGGTCCCGGTTTCTTTCTGCTCGGCCATATCCACTCCTCACCTCGTCGCCTTGCATGTCCGCTCGATCGCCTACCCCGGCTGAAGGCGACCAAACCGTCACCACCCCTTCATACTTGCGCTGTGCGGGAATCCCGCCACGCCTGCGAACGGCGGTGAGTCACGTTCGGCTGGCGCAGTAGGACGGTAAGTGAAGTTGAGTCCAGATTCAAGACTTGACGTAGATCACAATCTGAGTTTGAGTTCATGTTCAATCACCGAGGCTCATAAGAGTGGCGGTCGATCACCGACCAGGGCGAGCGCGCCACGGTGAAGCGCTGCATTCGGTGCGACGGGAGTACTGACCGAACCGACTGCGGCGGCGTCTACACGACGTCTCTCGAACGTGAGGTTCGAGGCAAAGAGAAGAAGGAAATAGATGAGGAAAACGATTGCAGCAGCGACGCTGCTCGTCTCGACGCTCGGCGTGACGGCCGGGACGGCGTCGGCCGCACCGGACCATGCCGGCGCGGTGGGGTACACGGTCTCGGTCGGAGATCGATCGACGGCGATCGGCGTCGACGCGGGCTCGCTTGTCGTCGAAGAAGGGGCGCTGAAGATCAAGGCGCCCAATGGCGTTGTCCTAGCCGGTTCGGAATTGTCTTTCCGGGTCGATGATTTCGTCTTCCCGATCGCAGCCGACATCCGCGACCGCACTGCTACGTTGACGCCGCAGTTCGACCTCGAGCACGCGGCCTACAAGCCGGTGGCGCTGCCCTACGAAGACCAGGCTCCCTGGAGGACCCAGTACGACCGGGAACAAGCCGCCTGGGCGCGCTTGTCCTCCACCATCCTCATGGGCGCGACGATCGGTACCGCCGTCGGTGGCATCGGCGGCGCGGCGGTCGGCTGCGTGCTGGGTGGCATCGCCGGGGCAACCGTCGCTTCCGCGGCGATTATCGGCTTGTTCGGAGCCTTCATTCCGGCAGCCGCCATCGGATGCCTGGGCGGAATCATGGCCGTCGGCCCCCTCGGGGCAGTGGCGGGCCAGCTTCTCATCACCGCTCCGGTCGCGATCATGGCGGCTGTCCAGTACTTCACGACAATCAACCAGCCGATGCCGTCTCCGGCGAAGTGATACCGAGTCGCATGTCATCGATTTCGTGAGGCGATTGCCCTGCCCAGCCGGGTTCGAACCCTGCCTGGGCAGGGCTTTGCATGCACAGCCAATCAACTTGAAGATGGATTCATCTTCGACTAACCTCGGTACGGTTGCGGACATGTTCCGGCATGTCGGGAGGTCGGCCGCGATCCGGTGGTCGCCGGGCGGGTCGGAGCCGGGTGCAGACCGATGGCGGGGTGTGCGACGATCACTCCGAGCATCCAGGGCAGACAGGGAGGGTGTGGATGGCCAGGACGGTCGACGACGAAGCGGCATTGGGGGAGATCCCCTCGCTGGTCGATACTTCCATCCTCCGGGAACCTCCGCTTACTGCCCGCGGTTTACGAACGCGGGCGGCGCTGGTAGCCGCGGCCCGAGTGGTGTTCGAACGCGACGGCTATCTCGACGCGCGGCTCTCGGATATCACTGCCGAGGCGAAATGCTCCACGGGCAGCTTCTATACGTATTTCTCCAGTAAGGAAGAGATTCTCCAGGCGGTTCTCGAAGCCTCCCAGCACGACATGCTGCATCCGGGGATGCCACGCCTGAGCGGCGACCAAGCATCTCCCGTGGCGGTCATCGAGGCGAGCAACCGCGCCTACTTCGAGGCGTACAAGCGCAACGCGAAGTTGATGCTGATCCTCGACCAAGTAGCCGCGATCGATCCGAAGTTTCGCGAATTGCGTCGGCGCCGCGCCCGTGCCTTCGCCGACCGCAACGCTCGCTCCATCAGGGATCTGCAGGAACGAGGCCTCGCCGACCGTCAACTCGATCCGCATACCGCGGCACGTGCACTGTCGGGCATGGTCGGCCGGATGGCGTACTACGCGTTCGCCCTGGAAGAGGAGACCTCGCTCGACGAGCTCGTTCGAACAGCTACGCGCCTATGGGTCAATGCGCTGAAAATCGACGAGGCCGCCGGCTGAGCGTGCGGGTAGGGACCGCAACGTCCGCGTGATGGCGTCGGTGATCCGAGTCGCCGCAGCTATCACCTGCCTCGATCGGATAGACGACGTGCTGTTGCGGTGGCGGCCGCGCTCGCGGAGTGGGCCATCCACAGCGATGTGACTCACGTCATAAGAATCGAATCGGCAGTGGCCTTGACCACCGAGCGAGCCATCCAGCATGGTGTCGAAGGCTAAATAAGCGCTTAGTAAGTTGCGCGGAGCGGCGGCCACGGCATGGCCATGGCGCTCGGGCGTCTCTCCTGAGTCGATTCAGCGCAGAAAGGACTCACCCATGAAGAGATTCGAAGGCAAAACAGCGATCGTCACCGGCGCCAGCCGGGGCATAGGGCTCGGCATCGCGCGGCGGCTGGTCGACGAGGGCGCGAACGTCGTGATCACCGCCCGCAAGCAAGAGGCCCTCGACGAAGCGGTCGAGGCGCTCGGCGGCCCGGAGCGGGCGATGGCGGTCGCAGGCCGCGCCGACGACGTCGCCCATCAGGCCAAGACCGTCGCGCGTGCGATCGATACCTTCGGCGGCGCCGACCTCCTGGTCAACAACACGGGTATCAACCCGGCTTTCGGCCCGATGATCGAGCTGGAACTCGATGCTGCTCGCAAGATCGTGGAGGTCAACTGCCTGGCCGCGCTGTCTTGGGCGCAGCAGGCGTACCGGGCCTGGATGAAGGACTACGGTGGCGCGATCGTGAACGTGTCGTCGGTCGCCGGTCTCAAGCCCGCACCTGGCATCGGCTTCTACGGTTCCAGCAAGGCGATGCTCACGCACATCACCCAGGAACTCGCGGTCGAACTCGGCCCGAACCTGCGGGTCAATGCCGTGGCCCCGGCGGTGGTGAAGACGAAGTTCGCCACCGCTCTGTACGAAGGCAGGGAGGACGAGATCGCCGCGACCTACCCACTGAAGCGGCTCGGGGTTCCCGAGGACATCGGCAGTGTGGTCGCGTTCCTGCTCTCCGACGACGCGAGCTGGCTCACCGGCCAGCTCCTGGTCGTGGACGGTGGCCTCACCCTGACCGGCGGGGTCTGACATGACATCGATGAAGGCATGGCGGGTACATGAGCTGGGCGAGCCGAGTGCCGTCCTGCGCCTGGAAGACGTGCAGCGGCCGGAACCCGGCCCGCGGCAAATCCTGGTACGGGTCGCGTCCACGGCCGCCAACTTTCCCGATGTGCTGATGTGCCGCGGTCTCTACCAGGTGAAGCCGCCCTTGCCGTTCACACCGGGTGTCGAGCTGTGCGGCGTAGTCGTGGCGGTGGGATCCGAGGTCACCGAAATCTCGATCGGCGAACGTGTGCTCGGCGGCACTGTTCTGCCACATGGCGGATTCGCCGAGTTCGCGATTATGGACGCGGCCCAAACATTTCCCGCGCCTCGATCGTTGAACGATGCCGAAGCGGCAGCGTTGTTTATCGGCTATCAGACCGGATGGTTCGGGTTGCATAGGCGAGCCGGGCTGAAAGCGGGGGAGACACTGCTGGTACACGCCGCCGCCGGCGGAGTCGGCAGCGCGGCCGTTCAACTCGGGAAGGCCGCGGGCGCCCGCGTGATCGGTGTCGTCGGTGGAGCCGAGAAAGCCTCCTATGCCCGGGAATTGGGCGCCGACGTGGTTATCGACCGCCACCGGGACGACTTCGTCGAAGTAGTGAAGGATCTGACGGACGGCCGCGGCGCCGACGTGATCTACGACCCGGTGGGCGGTGACGTCTATCAGCGCTCCACGAAATGCATCGCCTTCGAAGGCCGGATATTGGTCGTCGGATTCGCGGGCGGCGAAATTCAGCGGGCCGCGCTGAACCACGCCCTGGTCAAGAACTATTCGATCGTCGGCCTGCATTGGGGCCTGTACAACACCTACGACCCCGCTTCGGTGTCCGAATGCCATCGCGCACTGACCACGCTCGCCGACGATGGACTGATTCGGCCATGGGTGAGCGAACGACTGCCGCTGGACCAGATCGCCGACGGAGTGCAGCGACTCGCCGACGGCAAGACCGTCGGCCGCGTCGTCTACGCGTCGTGAGCCTGCTTCTACCTGAAACACCCTCGTCGAGGAGCACAAGATGAACAATGAGACCCAGCGCATCGCCATCGTCACCGGCGCGGCACGAGGCATCGGAGCCGCCGTAGCGCGGCGCCTCGCGCACGACGGCATGGCAGTGGCGGTACTCGATCTCGACGAAAGCGCCTGTAAGACAACCGTCGACCAGATCGAATCGGCGGGTGGACGCGCGCTCGCGGTCGGTGTCGACGTTGCGGACGAAACCGCGGTGACACAGGCCGTCGACCGTGTCGTCACCGAACTCGGTCCGCCGACCGTGCTGGTCAACAACGCCGGGATCACCCGCGACAACCTGCTGTTCAAGATGACCACCGAAGAGTGGGACGCCGTCATGAACGTCCACCTGCGCGGTTCGTTCCTCCTCTCCCGCGCCACGCAAACGCACATGATCGACCAGAAGTGGGGGCGCATCGTCAACCTCTCCAGCACATCGGCGCTCGGCAACCGCGGTCAAGCGAACTACGCGGCGGCCAAGGCGGGATTGCAGGGATTCACCAAGACCCTCGCGATC
This sequence comes from Nocardia sp. NPDC051787, assembly GCF_040681325.1. Taxonomy (NCBI): domain Bacteria; kingdom Bacillati; phylum Actinomycetota; class Actinomycetes; order Mycobacteriales; family Nocardiaceae; genus Nocardia; species Nocardia sp. NPDC051787. The sequence continues at coordinate 62,748 of NZ_JBFAYO010000038.1, read as the reverse complement.
GAACTCGGCAAGTACGGGGTCACCGCGAACGCGATCGCCCCGGGTTTCATCGAAACGGAGATGACCGCTGCGACCGCCGAGCGTATGGGAATCCCCTTCGACGACTTCACGAAAGCGATCGCTGCTCAGACTCCGGTCGCCCGAACCGGCACCCCTGACGACATCGCACACGCCGTCTCGTTCTTGGTCAGCGAAGGCGCGGGATTCGTTTCCGGCCAAGTGATCTACGTCGCGGGCGGACCCCGGAACTGATACCGAAGGAGAAGAAGCAGTGCAGATATTCCAGGGCCTGACCGAACTGGAGTCCGCGGTCGGTACCCACCTCGGATTCAGCGGCTGGCACACGGTCACACAAGAGCAGATCGATCGGTTCGCGGAAGCGACCGGCGATCACCAGTGGATCCACGTTGACCCGGAGAAGGCCGCCGCGGGACCGTTCGGCAAGACCGTCGCGCACGGGTTCCTCACGCTGTCGCTGGTGCCGATGCTGACCCAGCAGGTCTACACCGTGCAGGGCCTGTCCATGGGCGTCAACTATGGCACCGACAAAGTGCGGTTCCCCGCGCCGGTCCCGGTCGGATCCCGGATCCGGGCAGGAGTCGAGTTGCTCTCGGTAACCGCGGGTCCCTCGGGCTGGCGGGCGATTTCGCGAGTGACGATCGAGGTCGAAGGCTCGGACAAGCCCGCCTGCGTAGCCGACTCCGTCGCGGTACTGGTCCCGTGATGCCCACTGAGCAAGACCCCTCGGATCTACCCGGTCTCGACCTGGACCGTCTGGCAGCATGGCTCGCCGACGCCGCCCCGGGCCTGATCACGGGCCCGTTGCACGGACATCTGGTCGCCGGAGGCAAATCGAATCTGACCTACGAGGTCACCGACGGGACATCGAACTGGATCGTGCGGCGTCCGCCGCTCGGCCACGTGCTCGCGACCGCGCACGACATGGGGCGGGAATACCGCGTCATGAACGCGCTGGCTGACACCGAGGTTCCGGTGCCGATCACGTACGCCTTGTGCACGGACGCCGCCGTTATCGGTGCGCCGTTCTACGTCATGGAACACGTCGCCGGAACGCCGTACCGCTCGTCGGCCGAACTGGCGGCACTGGGCGTGGACCGGACCCGCGCGATCGCGACCGGACTGATCGACACCCTCGCCGCTCTCCACACGGTCGACCCCGCCGCCGTCGGACTCGACGATTTCGGCCGCCCGGAGGGGTTCCTCGAAAGGCAGGTCCGGCGTTGGAAGAATCAGTTGGACGCGTCGCGCAGCCGAGACCTTCCCGCGGCGGCGGGATTGCATGATCTGCTCGCGCGGCATCAGCCGGAGCAATCGCCCGCCGGGATCGTGCACGGCGATTACCGGCTCGACAATATTCTCGTCGACTCGCGCGACCGAGTGACTGCTGTCATCGACTGGGAAATGGCTACTCTCGGCGATCCACTCACCGATGTCGCGTTGCTCATCGTCTACCTGCGTTCCGGCGAGCTGGGCATTCCCGTGGTCACCGATGTTGCGTCGGCACCGGGATTCCTCGGTGAAGCCGAGTTGCTGGAGCGGTACGCACAGCGAAGCCGCCGCGACCTGACTCGAATCGGGTTCTATCTCGGGCTTGCCGCCTTCAAGCTCGCCGTGATCTGTGAAGGTATCCACTACCGCCATCTCCACGGCAAGACCGTTGGCCCCGGTTTCGAGAACCTGGGAGACGCGGTCGAACCGCTTCTCCAGGCCGGAATCGCGTATATGGCGGAGGGCTGACAACCGACGCGGGTCCTCGAAGATGGCACTGGATTCGATGCGCCTCGGTACCGAGAATTGAAGTTGACGCCGGATTCAATTACGGTGCGAGTTGGATCCCGTGCCGGCTAGAACAAGAGGAGGACTCGGATGGTCGACGTCGCCTGTCCGACGAAGTGCCGTACAGGCACTTCGACCCCATCGAGGCAGCGGTGATCAGCGGCGAACCTGCCCGCGCGGAGGTCGCCGCAGTGATGCCCCAGGTCGCCGGAGCGGTACCGGAACCGGACAGCGCAGAGATCCGCGACGTCATCTCCGCAGAAGTGCGGAACCATCATCGATCGAAGGAGCCCGATGTTCGAGCTTTCCGATAGAGCCCGCAAATACCAAGAGGATCTGCTCGGCTTCATGGACGAGCATGTCTACCCCGCCGAGCCGGTCTATGAAGCGCAGATGAAGGAGTCGGGTGATCCCCATTTCCACCCGCCGATCCTGGAGGAGCTCAAGACCGAGGCGAGGAAGCGCGGTCTGTGGAATCTGTTTCACCCGCATCCGGAATGGGGGCCCGGCCTGACCAACCTGGAGTACGCGCCGCTGGCCGAAATCATGGGCCACAGTGCGCACCTGGCTCCCGAAGCCACCAACTGCAACGCCCCGGACACCGGCAACATGGAAGTGCTCACTCTGTTCGGCACTGCCGAGCACAAGGAGACGTGGCTTCAGCCGCTGCTGGACGGCACGATCGCGTCGGCGTTCGCGATGACCGAGCCGGAAGTCGCCAGCTCCGACGCCACCAATATTCAGCTGCGGATGGAGCGGGACGGGGACGAATACGTCCTCAACGGCCGGAAATGGTGGACTTCCAACGCCCTGCACAAGAACTGCAAGGTGCTCATCGTGATGGGCAAGACCGATCCCGCGGCGCCACCGCATCGCCAGCAGAGCATGATGGTCGTCCCGATCGATACGCCGGGGGTTACCGTCCTGCGCAACCTTGCGGTCTTCGGCTACCAGGACAGGGAAGGGCACGCCGAGGTCGTGTTCGAGAATGTCCAGGTGCCGCGAACGGCACTGCTGGCCGGCGAGGGTGACGGGTTCATGATCAGCCAGGCACGACTGGGGCCGGGCCGGATCCACCACTGCATGCGGTCGATCGGAATGGCCGAACGCGCGCTGGATCTGATGATCGATCGCGCGCAGGCGCGCACGACTTTCGGTGAGCCGGTGGCCAACCGCGCCAATATCCAGGACTGGATCGCCGAGTCACGTATCGAGATCGAAATGGCCCGCCTGCTGACCCTGAAGGCGGCATATCTGATGGACACCGTGGGCAATCGCCACGCGCGCACGGAGATTGCCGCGATCAAGGTGGCGGCGCCACAGGTCGCCCTGAAGGTGATCGACCGGGCGATACAGGTGCACGGCGGCGGTGGCGTTTCCGACGACTTCCCCTTGGCCAACATGTACGCCCACCAACGGACTTTGCGTCTGGCCGACGGTCCCGACGAGGTCCACAAGCGCACGATCGCGCAGATGGAATTGCGACGCCGGGACCCCGCATGGGGCCGCAGCGCGTGACCACCGGCAACGAGAGGAAACACGTGACCAAGACCCAACAGGTGCGGCTTGCAAAGAGGCCCTCCGGGAAAATCGAGGCGGATACCTGGAGTCTGACCACCGAGGAGCTGCCCGCCATCACCGCCGGTCAGATTCTGGTGAAGGTCGACTACATCTCGCTGGACCCGGCCATGCGTGGCTGGTTGAACGATGTGCGTTCGTATGTGCCGCCGGTGGGCATCGGAGAGGTCATGCGGTCACTGGACATCGCGACCGTCGTCGAGTCCGCGCATCCGGACTTCGCGGTCGGCGATGCCGTGAGCGGCACGTTCGGGGTGACCGAATACGCGATCAGTGACGGCCGGAATGTGCAGCGGGTCGACCTCGGCGTCGCAGCGGGGCCGACCTGGCTCGGCACACTCGGAATGCCAGGAATGACAGCGTATTTCGGTCTGCTCGAGGTGGGCAAGTTACGCGCCGGTGAGACGGTCGTGGTGTCCGCGGCGGCCGGGGCGGTCGGCAGCGTCGCCGGACAGATAGCGAAGGCCAAGGGCGCGACGGTCATCGGCATTGCGGGTGGCGAGGACAAATGCCGTGTGCTGACCGACGAGCTCGGGTTCGACGCGGCGATCGACTACCGCAACGAGGACGTCCTGCGACGGCTGCGCGAAGTCGCTCCCGACGGGATCGATGTGTACTTCGACAACGTCGGCGGGGACATCCTCGATGCCGCGCTCGCCAATCTCCGCCGCGGCGCCCGGGTAGTGATCTGCGGTGCGATATCGGCGTACAACGCGGAGCAACTGCCGCCGGGGCCTTCCCGGTACATGTCCCTGCTGGTCTTCCGGGCATCGATGACGGGGTTCGTGGTGTTCGACTACGCCGATCGCTACGGTGAGGCGATCAGCGAGATTTCCGAGTGGCTGGCCGACGGCCGCGTGAAGAGCAGGGAGCACATCGTCGAGGGCGGGATCACGCGATTCGCCGATACGCTCGACATGCTGTTCACCGGAGCGAATACAGGCAAGCTCGTACTCGCTCTGTGACGAGACTGCCCACGGACCTACCGTCGGGCGAGTAGCTCCACAACTGCTCACTCGTTCTGATGACATCGCGGTGCGGAATGACGGCGAGGGCTGTCTTCTGTGCCGCGATGTTGTTTGGCGCAGGGGGATGGGGATCCTCGGCGAGAACAAGTAGAGGTAGCCGGGGATCCGAGCCGATCGATGCCGCGAACGCCTCGAAGAAGCTGGCGGTAAGGACCCGCCTGAGTTGACGAGGAACGCGACCGGGTCGGTGACGTGGAGCAGCATGCGGTTCGCTTCCCGCCTGACCCATGTGAACGGCAGCGCGGTGGCTGGGGGATTTCTAAGGCGAAGTCGCTTCACTCGGACGGCGTGCGCCGACTATGCGCAGCGCGAGGTCCGCGTAGAAGTTCGCAATGTCCTCGGGGGACCAGGAGCCGTCCTCGTGATACCAGCGAGCGATGTCGATGCCGAGCGACAAAAGCGCGGTAGCGGCCATATGCGCATCCGCTGTATTGAAGACGCCGGTCTCGGTGCCACGCGCGATCAAGGTGCGGAGCTCGCCGTGGATGTCGCGGCGTAGCTCCTTGATCTCCTGCTGATGCGGCGCGTCGAGAGCGGCGATCTCGTAGTTCACCACGCGGGCGACGACATGCGCCTTGGCGTGGTGTTCAGCGAAGTCGTGCATGACCGCGATCAATTGACCGATCGGGTCCTCGGCCGAACCGACGGCGGCACGCATGAGATCCAGCGTGGCCTGGTGACCGGTCTTGGAGATCTGATAGAGCAGTTCTTCCTTGGAACGGTGGTGCACGTAGATGGCCGCCGTGCTCAAACCTGCGATAGAAGTGATATCGCGCGTTGTCGACCCGTGGAAGCCTCGTTGCGCGAAAGCAGTCGCGGCAGCCTCGAGTAGTCGAGCACGGGTTTCGTCCGCGCGTGGGCGGTCCTCGGCATCGGTCACCCGCATAGTCTCTCACCTGCGCATGCGGCGTTCGGTGGGCGCGGCGCCTGTGCACCTGGCCGCAACACCGGCAAAGTGGGGAGCCGGCGATGCCTCGAGACATCGCCGGCTCATTCGAGATCGGTCAGGATTGGACGGATACGGAGGCATGCCCGTCGGTCGTCGCGGGCTGCTCGCGTGCCACGGTTTCCGGCAGTACCCAGGCGCTGCCGAGCGTGCACAGCGCCATGATCAAAAGGAAAGCGGAGACCGCTGCCGTTGATCCGGTAGCCGCCAGCAGCGCGGTCATGAGGAACGGGGTGCCGCCACTGACCAGGATCGCGGCCAACTGGTAGGCCAACGTGATACCCGAGTAGCGGATTCGGGGCTCGAACAGTTCGGTGAGGTATGCCGCGAGCGGGCCGTACACCAGCCCGGAGGCGATGCCGCTGCCAACCGTAGTCGCGATCAGGATCGCGACGAGCGAGCCGGTGTCCACCAGCCAGAAGAAGGGGAATGCCCACAGCGCCATGATCGCCGCGCCGGTGAGCATCACGGGGCGGCGGCCCACGCGGTCGGACAGCGAGCCGGCGAGATAGATGACAGGCACGCCGATAGCGGAGGCCGCCAGGGAGACCGCCAATACGCTATTGCGCGCCAGTCCGAGTTCCCGGACGCCATAGTCGAGCACACCGGCGATGCTGATGTAGAAAATGGCGTTGGTCCCGAACAGCAGACCGGCACCGAGCAGAACCTGCTTGGAGTGCTTGCGAAGGACTTCGAGAATCGGGGCCTGGGCGATTGTGGTGGAGGCTTTGTCGGCACGGGCTTGGAGTCGGCGGAACTCAGGCGAGTCCTCGATGCGGAGTTGGATGAAGAGCACCACAAGGAACAGCACGGCGCTGGCCAGGAAAGGGATGCGCCAACCCCAAGTCAGGAAGTCGGACTTGTCGACGAGTGCGCCGACCAGGAGAAACGCGCCCGTGCCCAGCAGCAGGCCGACGGGAACGCCCATCTGACCGAAGGTCCCCGCCTGACCTTTGCGGTCTGGCTTGGTGGTCTCGGTGAGCAGAAGGGTGACGCCGCCCCACTGACCGCCCACCGCGATGCCCTGCAGGAACCGCAGCACAACGAGCAGAATCGGCGCGGTCATCCCGAGCGACGCTGCCGTTGGCAGCATGCCGATCGCGCAGGTGGATGCCGCTACGAGGATCAAGCAGGAGACCAATGCGGGCTTGCGGCCGAAAGTGTCGCCGACGTGCCCGAACACCAGTCCGCCCAGCGGCCGGGCGATGAAACCCGCCCAGAATGTGCTGAAGGACAGCAACGTACCCATCAATGGCGAGGAATGGGGAAAGAACAGCTTGCCGAACACCAGGGCAGCAGCCGTTCCGTAGATGAAGAAGTCGTACCATTCGATCGAACTTCCCACCAGGGCAGCGGCCATGAGGCGCCGTAATTTCTTCTGATCCGGTGTGCCGGAATCCGTGTTCGGAGTCATACCTATCTCCAAGTCGAGAGCGAAGCCGATGTGACGCTGGTCACGATCGTGGGCGGCACGTTACTTGAAGGTGACTTCGAATTCAACTGCTCGCCGGTATCAGGGTGAACTACCCCCGGATAGAGCGGTTTGTTCGCTGGTGCCATCAAGATCGACAATTTGCCCTGGTAACGCTCGCCTGCTCAACCACGACGTCCTGGGTGGCACATGGCTTCGTCGGGGGGCCTGTCCGTCTGCTAATTGGTGATGGAATGGGGATCAGGACGTGGCTTTCCGCGAATTCTTCGCGCGACATCGAATCGCTTCGGCTGTTGTCGCGCCAGCAGTGTTGGGGATGACGGCGGTCGTCGCCGCCTCATGGGCACTGACATCGGCACCGCACTCTGAAGACACGCAACTCAAGGCCTCCGTCACGGAGTGCCACGACATGGTGACCATCTCGGTGGCCGGTCGCGGCGACACTCCGGTCGAGGGGACCACGAAGATGCTTGTCGATGCCAACGGCGAAGCATTGCCCGCCGCGCTGTCGGGTGACCACAGCAGCGAGTGGGTCGATCCGGTCGTCAACGCGCCGGCCGACGCGGTCGATCCGGGCTCGTATGCCGCTGTCTACATCGCGTACCCGGCGAACATGGCCAGCTACGAAGACGCCGTCACCGCCGGTGTCGCGAATACCGAACAGGTGATGCGGGAGATCTCCCAGGCCTGCCCCGACACCAAGTTCTCGATCGTCGGATACAGCGAGGGTGCCGACGTCGTCCGGCGCGTCGCGATGAAGATCGGACATCAGGAAGCCGGCCAGGACGGTGAATACGGGATCGTGGATCCGGCCGATGTCGTCGGTGTCGTTATCCTCGCCGATTCGGGTCGATCGGCGGGAGACGGGCCGTTCCCCGGCGCGAAGGACCCGTTCGGCAGTCCCGACGGCTTCGATCAGCAATACCAGAACGGCGCGAAGCCCGTACCGGGTCAGGGTGCGCTCCCGGGGACCAGCGGTGACTTCGGTGCGCTGAACGGCAAGATCGCGTCGTTCTGCTCCGACGGCGATCTCACCTGCGCGGCACCGGAGAATATTTCCCTGCTGCAGTTGGTGGTCAACGTGGGACGGCAGCTGAACGTCGACGCACTCGAAAAAGACGGGCTCACCCCGGCGACCGGGCAGGACGTCGCTGTTGTCCTCAGCCGTATCGCCCTCGCGGCGTTCGCGGACATCCAGTCGCAGCCGAACTGGATGCAAAGCGACGAGACGTTTCTCCAGGTACTGCTGAGGGTGTCGGATCCGGCATACAAGCCGGGTGAGCCGCCGAAAGCTCCGGCGAAGGCGGAGTCGATCGCGACCAACGAGATGTCGCCGCTGGCCTACCTACCGCAGAAGGTGCTGAACGAGATCATCGGTCTGATCCTGACGAACCAGAACACGATCCCCGTGATCATGAGCGACCCCTACCAGCTCACGCTGGGCCCGAACCACACCGGTCACCACTTCGACTACTGGCGGGACGCCGATCCCGCCGATGGCAAGCCGCTGACCTCCGCCGAGTATGCGGCGGCCTGGCTGACCCACTTGGCGCAGCGGGCGCAGGCGGGTGAGCCCGTCGACACGACAGCCAAGCCGGAAGCGGCGGACCTCGCCGCCGCGTACAAGGCGGCGGCGACCTCCTCGGCAGCGCCGACAAGTCAACCGACCAAGAACGCGACCGTGGCGCCGACCACCAGCGCTGCCCCCACGAAGGCCGACGTCAGCAGCGCGCCGGCCAGCCCGGCCCCGACGACGCCGGCGCCGTCGTCCCAGACACCGAGCACGACGGTCACAGCGCCGGTGGCAAGCTCACCGGCTTCCTCGTCGGTCGCGCCGCCCACGACGACCACGGAGCCGACCACCACGACAACGGAATCTGCGGCGCCGACCACCACGAGTGCCACCCAGAGGGCAACGAATTAACCGCCGGATCCATCGGATCGCGAGCGTAGCCGTGCGGCGCCGCTCGCGATCCGCGGCTGGCGAGAGTCTCTCCCACCACAAATAGCGCGGACGCGCGTCGGCAGCGCCTAGCGGGTCGAGTTGTATGTGGACCGGTTCCGGTGGAATTCGGGGTTGCATCCGGTATCCGGGTACAGGCTTACCGTGGCGTCATGACGATCAATCTTGGTTCTGATGACTGGGCGCCGGACGCGTGCACCCTGCCGGTCGCCGAGCGCCCGTTGCGGGTCGCGGAGTTCGATCGGTTCTTCGCCACGTCCGTCCGGCGCAGCGTGCGGCCGGAGCCGACTCGTCTGGAGTTGCTGCTGGCCGATGGCACCGAGGCGGCGGGCCGGGATCTGGCGGCCCTGGAGTCGAGCTGCTGCTCGTTCTTCTTCGCGTTCGGCTTCGATGCCGGCGAGTCCGGGACACTGATGCGCATCACGGTTCCCACCGAACATGTCGATGTGCTGGATGCACTCGAGGCGCGGGTGGATGCCGCACTCGATGCCGGGGTCGGTGAAGACGATGTTGCGCACCGGTGAGCTCGCCGCGGCGGCTGGGGTGAACCCGCAAACGTTGCGCTATTACGAGCGGCGTGGGCTGCTGGCCGAGCCGGGCCGGTCGTTGGGCGGGCATCGACTGTACCCGGAGCGCGCGGTGACGGTGCTGCGCGTGATCAAGGCCGCTCAGCGGTTGGGATTCACTCTCGAGGAGGTCGCCGAACTGCTCGGGGCCAGCCCGTTGGGCCGGCGCGGCGCGGATCAGGGGTTGCAGGCCCGCGCCAGCGCCAAGCTGGCCGGGATCGACGCCAAGGTCGCCGAGCTCACCGCGGTGCGTGACACGCTACGTGCCGCGCTGGAGGCCGGGTGCGACGATTTGACGGTGTGCAGCGAAAACCGGGGTTGCCCAGTTCCATTCGATTCCGATACCAACTCCGATCGGGTACGACGGACGTCGTCGTGACTGCCGAAGACCGCCCGGTGCGGCGCCGGTGGGCGCCGATCGGGATCGGGACGCTGATCTGCGTAGGCTGCTGCCTGGCCCCGATTCTGGTAGCGACCGGGCCGGCCGGCGGCGGGGCCGCATTGGTCAGCTCGGCGCGAATTGTTGCTGGAACCAGCTGAGGATCTCGGGCAGGGCGACCCGAGCCGTGCCCGAGTGGTCCACGTCGCCCAGGTTGTGCAGTGTGACGTTATTGCTGCGCAGGGCCAGGAGGCAGTGTTCGGCGTTGGTGTAGGGAACGGCGTGGTCACCGGTGGCGGCGTAGAGGTGGACGGGCACGTGGGGAGTCCAGTCACAGGTGCCATCGCTGTCGGCGAGCGCCCTCGCGGCAGCGCCGGTCGGGTCGGCCGCCCACTCGAGAAAGCGAGGAGTCAGCAGTCGCAGCGGGGTGATCGCCAACGAGGTCACGATCGTGATCTCGTTCTTGGTGCCGTCGAAGAGCTGCTCGACCCGGTCGGCGTAGGGCTGGTGGAAGGCCTCGACCGGATTGTCGTAGAGGTGGTGGATCCGATTCATCGATGTGATCCAGTAGGCGAGGAACAGGACCGCGGCGCCCGGGGTGACGCGCCCGTCGAGTGCGGCGGGGGTCTGAACGTGCCGCAGGTCGTATGGACCGCTGACCGGCGCCAGTGCGGCGATCCCGAAGCTCGGGACCGCGCCGGCCTGGAGCGCCTTGCCCAGCGCCATCGCGGCGTGACCGCCCTGCGAGAAGCCGGTCACCAGCACGTTCGGGTCCAGCTCGCGACGGTGCCGCGCGGCCAGTGCGGCAGCGGCGCCTAACAGGTCGGCGGAGGCACTGACTTCGGACGGCGCGTGGGTGTAGGGATGCCATCCTGGTCCGTTGCCGAGTCCCAAGTAGTCCGGTGCGACCGCCGCGTAGCCCGCGGCCGCGAACATCACCGTACGCAGCCGGTCGGGCAGGTTGCGGGTATCGACGGACGGTGCGTCGCTCTTCAGCACCATGGTCCCGTGCTCGTAGGTGACCACCCGCAATCGACGAGAATCGCTCCGGGGCAGCACCACCAACCCGCTGGCAGTGGTCGGGTCGCCTTGCGGCGTGATCGTTCGGTACTCGACGCGAAACGCGTCGACACCGTTACGGACCGGAGTATTGATTCCGCCGTCGTTCAACAGCGCCGCAGTTCGTTCGGCCGGCAGACTGAGCAGGGGAGTGGTCGACACTATCTCGCCCCGGTCCTGCGGCGGCATACGCTCGGGGCTCCCGCATCCGGCGACGGCACCCAATAGGACGAGGACCGCGACCAGACAACGCCTCGGACCGTCCATAGTCGATCCTCCCTATGCTCGTCTGTCGGTTCGACTCCATCATCGCGCCCGCGGCAGGGTCGGCGGGCCATGATCACGACACCGCTGCATTCAGCCACTTCGCGGGTCAGCAACCGGTCTGTGCGATGCGCGCCGCATTCGACCGACCTGAGCGGTCGTCCAATTATGTTCCGGGATCTCGCGTTCGGGTGCGATCGGGAGATTTTGGTCCCGGCGACTCGTGTCAGCAATCCGCGAGGAAACTTCTGTGGCAGGGTGGTCGGCTATGCAGACAATCCTGATCACGGGGGCAACATCGGGTATCGGTCTCGAATCCGCTCAGCAGTTGGCCGCGGACGGGAACCGGCTTGTCTTGGTCGGACGTAATCCAGAGAAGCTCGCCGATACGGCGGAGCTGGTTCGGTCCGCGGGGGCAGCGGGCGTCGACACGCTGGAGTGCGATTTCGCCTCGCAGTCGTCGGTCCGGCAGCTGGCGAAAGCGGTTCTGGCCGCGTATGACCGATTGGATGTGCTGGCCAACAACGCCGGCAGCTACCACAAGACTCGCACCGAAACCGAGGATGGCATCGAGGCCACGTTCGCGGTCAACTATCTCGGGGGTTTCCTCCTCACCGAACTGCTCACCGATTTGATGGTGCGCAGCGCCCCGTCGCGCATTGTGTTCACCTCGTCGGTCATGCATTTCGGTGCAACCATGGATTTCGCGGATCTCGGCTTCCGGCAGGGATATTCGGGGGAGAAGGCCTACAGCCGCTCCAAGCTGGCGAATGTGCTCTACGCCCGCGCGCTGGCGCGTCGCCTGGAGGGGACCGGGGTGACGGTCAACGCCTTTCACCCCGGTGCGGTGGCGACCGGAATCTGGGACTCGATGCCTTGGTTCGGACAGCCCTTGGTCGCGGTCGCCAAGCGTTTGTTCATGATCTCGGCCGCCGAGGGCGGCCGGGCGCTCACCTACCTGGCCACCGATCCTGAAGTCGCCACGGTCAGCGGCTGCTACTTCCAGAAGAACCGCATCAAGACTCCATCGCGCCTGGCGCAGGACGACGCGGTCGGACAGCGGCTGTGCGACCTGAGCGCGGCCTTGGTCGGGCTGTCCGGGTAGCGGCAGCAACCTCACAGTCCACGACACCGTTGTCGACGAGCATTACACAACCTTCGTCGCCGACTGAAGCAGAAAGCAGGGGACCATGCTTCGTACTCGTTTCGAGTCGATCGGCTCGTACACACCGACGACTGTCCGTTCTACCGAGGAACTGATCGCCGAGCTCGCGGTGCCGAGGTCATTGGACCTCGAGCGCATCACCGGGATCAGGAATCGGCGCGTCTACGACTCTGATCCGGACCGGTATGAGTCATCCTTCGAGCTGGCGTTGCGGGCGATCGAGGACTGTCTACAGCACTCCGACTACGCGGCCGACGAGCTGGACGTCGTCATCTCCGCCTCCATCACGCGCACCCGCGGTAGGGAGATCTTCTGTTACGCACCGTCTTTCGCGCTGATGCTGGGCAACGCGATCGGCGCGAACGCGGCATTGCATTTCGATGTGTCCAACGCCTGTGCGGGCATGATCACCGGGGTGATGGTCCTGGACCGCATGATCAAGGCCGGTGTGGTGCGCAACGGCCTGGTGGTCAGCGGCGAGCAGATCACGCCGATCGCCGAGACGGCTCTCCGTGAGATCAGCCAGCCCTACGACCCACAATTCGCGGCGTTGACGGTGGGGGACGCGGCGGTCGCGGTCGTGCTCGACAACCGCGGCGACGACCGCGACGAGATCCACTACGTCGAACTCATGACCGCAGCCGAGGGCGCCGAGCACTGCATCGGCATGCCCAGCGACCGTGGCAGCGGGATCGCGATGTACACCGACAACCGCGCCATGCAGAACGAAGCCCGCTACCAGCAGGCCATCGACCGCATGGCCGACTTTCTCGCCGAGACCGGGCGCACCTGGGAGAGCGAGAAGTACGACTACTGGATCCACCACCAATTCAGCGCGCCTGCCATCGAATACATATCGGATCTGACCGAACGGCATTTCGGCACGCCGATGCCGCAGGCTCTCAACGTGCTGCACGACTACGGAAATACGGCTTCGACCTCGCATTTCCTGGTACTGCACGAGCATCTGAGGCAACAAAAGATCCCCAAAGGGTCGAAGATTCTCATGATCCCGGCGGCGTCGGGGATCGTCTCCGGATATCTCGCCGCGACCATCTCCCGTTTGGAGGCATGAGCATGGCAACGACGATCATCTCGGCCGCGACGAGCTCCGACCCCGACACCGGCAGCTACTTCGAACTGGCTGCCCGGGCGGCGCGCACCTGCGTGGAGCGCTCCAATGTCGGCCTCGACGAGATCGGAATGCTGATCAACGCGGGGGTTTTCCGGGACAGCAACATCTCCGAGCCCGCGGTAGCGGCACTCATTCAGAAGCGGATCGGCCTGGGCCTCGCCTACGAGGCCGGGCGTGCGCCGACTTTCTCTTTCGACCTGATGCAGGGCGCCACCGGCTTGCTGCACGCCATCGTGACCGCCGAATCCTTTCTCGCTACCGGCGCGGTGGAGTACGCGTTGCTCGTCGCGGGCGACGCCCACCCCTCGACCATGCGCGACGTCGCCGGTTTCCCGTACAGCGCCGGCGGCGCCGCACTACTGCTCGGAAACTCGCCTACCGCAGGTGGTTTCGGACGGCTGCACACTTGCCACACCGCTGGCTCGGACGAGCCGATCGCCTGGGTGGCGCTGGGCGAAGCCGGGACCAACGGACGTTCGGTCATGTCCGTCCGTGCCGGTGCGGACGACCCGGTCGATCTGGCCGCGGCGGTGGTACGAGCCTGCCTGGACGAGGAAGGAATCGACGGCAGCGATTTCGCCGAGAGACATGCGGTGCTGCTGGCCCCAGCACAGGCACTCGGATTCCGCACCCGCTTGGCGGATGCACTCGTCATCCCGTCGCAGTCGGTCGTCGGCTTCGACTCCTCGACCGGAGATCCCTACACCGCCGCCCCGGTGCACGCTTACCTGAACGCACTCAATACGGGCCTGCTCGACACTGCGCGTACCGTGATCTTCCTGGCCGCGGATGGGGCATCGGCGGCCTGTCTGGCCTACCACCCGCGCGTGGCATCGCCGTCACACCCGACGATGCTGGCGTGTGGGTGAAGCGCGAACGCTGATCCCAGTGCTCTCGTCAGCCCGATCGGGTGGAGCACGCTCAGCGGCGGCTACGCGCTACGGGCTCGCGACCGGGCTCAGGCAGCTGGCCGGTGGATCGACGAGGAAGCAGATGGCCGGGCCGCGGGTGGGGCGGTAGTCAGTGGGGACTCCGCCCGCGGCCACGATCTGCGTGTACGTGCCTACGGCGTCGGTGGGATGGCGAGTCAGCGTCGGGTCAGTGCGCACGTTGACCGTGTAGAGGCCGAATCGCGGTGTGTAGCTGCCCCATTCGTAGTTGTCGGTGATACTCCAGTAGTTGTAGCCGATCACGTTGATGCCGTCGGCCTTGGCGCGCTGGATCCAGTAGACGGTGTCGCGGAGATGATCGCTGCGGATGTAGCCGTCGGCGCGGGGAAGGCCGTTTTCGGTGGGCATTCCGTTCTCGACGATGTAGATCGGTTTGTTCGGGAAGCGGCGCGAATAGTGCTGCAGCGCGTAGTAGATACCTTCCGTCCGCAACGGCAGCTCCCAAATGCGCGGCCCCGGCAGGTTCGGCATCGCTGACCCGCTGGCTCGCACGATGGAATCGAGCAGCGCTTGCGCCGGATCGTAGGCGAAGTAGTAGTCGACGCCCACATAGTCCAGACGGTCCGCGATGCGGTCGATGAGCGCGCCATTGACCTGGGCCTCCGAGCCGGCGACATAGCCGACGTTGCTGGTCACCTGGGCGCCGGGCTGGACCTGGTGGATGTAGTCGTAGATGGCGTTGTGCGCCTGCGCGATCCGCTCCTCCATCTGCGCCGCGTCGGCAGCGCCCCTGCGGATCTCGTGCACGATATAGGCGACCGGCTCGTTCACGGTGACCCACAGCGGGTCGCGGGATGCGTAGCGGTCGACCACCATTCGCATGTTGACCAGCCAGTCCCCAACCATGCCCGGACTACGCCAGCCACCGCGATCGACGGCCCAGCCGGGGTACACCCAGTGGTCCAGCGTGATCATCGGCCGCATCCCGGCCCGCACGATACTGGCGATGACCGCGTCGTAGAAACGGAACGCGCCGGCGTCCCAGACCCCCGGCGCGGGCTGCAGCCGGGCCCATTCGATTCCGATTCGGAACACCCGTACGCCCAGGTCGGCCGCCAGGCGGATGTCCGACTCGTAACGGTCGTAGAAGTCGACCGAATCGTGCAGTTCGTCGTATTCGGGGTTCGCGGCGATGTAACGCGTCCAATTGCTATCGGGCGCATGGCCTTCGGACTGGAATCCGGAGGCCGCGACACCCCAGAGGAATCCCGCGTCCAGCGGCGGCAAGGCGGCGGCCGGCCGTATCGGTGGAATTGCCGGGGAGTGTGTGCAGAGCAGTAGGGTCGACGCCGCGGCGGCGAGCGCGGCCAGGACGTACCGATGGAACCTGGATCGCATCGACTCAGGGTAACCGGATACTCGCTTCCAGATCGTCGAAATCCGCGTGTCGCGAGATCCGCTCCCACCGCAGCGCCGGATCACCTTCGATTGCTCTGGTCACGACCTATACCGCATTGACCGCCGGTCGCTGGTGTTCGTCGCTTCCGGCGGAGCGCGAGTCGCGGCGGAACCGGCCGGGCGCGACGCCGAATTCACGACGGAAGGCGTTGGCGAAGCCGAATTCGGAGGCGTATCCGACCTGGGTGGCAATGGCGGTGAGCGGCGCGTCGGTGTCGCGCAGCAGCCGGGCCGCGCTGCTGAGCCGCCACCACGTCAGGTATGTCATGGGTGGTTGTCCGACCATGGCGGCGAACTTGCGCGCGAAAGCGGTCTTCGACATACCGATCTCGGCACCGAGGTCGCGCACGGTCCACCGGCGAGCCGGATCGGTGTGGATGTGATTGAGCGCCGCGGCGAGCATCGGGTCGGTCAGTGCCGCGGGCCAGCCCCGATCGGGCCGGCGGGTCGACTCCTCGTCCAGCCAGGCGCGCAGTAGGAACACCAGCAGCAGGTCCATCCGAGCAGGTAATGCCGAGTGGGTGCCGGGCCGGGGATTGGCCAGTTCCGCTCCGAGAAGGTCGACCGCGGCCCGCAGATCGTGGTGGCCCGACGACGCACGCAGGTGCACGACGTCCGGCAGGGTGCGCAGAAACGGATGCGCTTGTCCGCGATGGAGTCGGTAGGCGCCGCAGAGTAGGTGCGCGCGAATGGCGGTCGGGTTGCCGGGGCCTTCATCCGATTCGCCGGGCGGCTCTGGCGGCAGTGCATCGATGCCTCGATCGGGGCGGTCACTCATGCCGTGCACCGAGCCGTGTGGCAGGAATACGACATCACCCCCGTGCAAAGGGATGGGTTCGCCCGCGGGCGGGGTGAGCCAGCACGAACCGTGCAGCAGCACATGGAATCCGGCACCGGGGTAGGGGCCGAACCGGTTACCCCACGCTCCGGTGCGTCGCGTGCGGGTGAATTTTGCCTGGCCGGTGCGCACGGTCGCGATCACCTCGCTGAAGACATCCACGATCCCGAGCTTACGAGAAGCGGTCATGCCGTGGTCTTTTCCCGTATTTTCCAGGTGCACCGAAGCATGGATGCGACTGTTCGGGGCTCATAGCGTGGGTGGCGCTGCACGACTTCGGGTGCGGCGCGAGGAAAGCGAGCAAGCGCATGAGTACCGCAAACACAGGCGAGAACATCGTGGTGGACACCATCGAGCTCGGGGACGTCCGGATCACCCGCGTCGTGGAATGGCATTCTCCGATCGCGCCGGCAGCGGTGGTGTTCCCCAGCAGCACCGAGCAGATGTGGCGGTCCAACCAGGACTGGTTGGCACCGCACTTCTGGGATCCGGAGACCACGTTTTTCAAGGCGTACACCCAAACCTGGGTGCTGCGCAGCGGGGGACGCACCATCCTCGTCGACACCGGTGTGGGCAACGACAAGGAACGCCCGTATATGCGCGTGTGGTCGCATCTGGACACCGACTTCCTGAGCCGTCTCGCGGCTGCCGGTGTCGAGCCGGAGGACGTGGACATCGTCGTCAACACCCACGTGCACGCCGACCACGTCGGCTGGAACACCCGTTTGGTGGATCGCGAATGGGTACCGACGTTCCCGAGCGCGAAATACCTGATCGCCCGGGCGGACTTCGAGTTCTGGAACCCGGTCAACGGGTACCCCAAGCGCGGTTCGCTGGGCGGTATCAGCGGCGCGCTCGGCAACCAGAACATGTTCCTGCAGTTCATGGAACCGGAGTGCGAGGCATGCCTGAGCGAAGACGAGCCGGCCGCCGCGCGGCAGCGACGCCGCTTTCTGGAACGAGCCGCCGACACGAACGCATTGGTGCTACCCGCTCACCTGCCCGGCCCAGGTGGTGCGCTGGTGCGCCGCGAAGGCAGCGCGTTCGCGATCGAACATTGGGCACCGTTCAGCCCTGTCGCGTAGGGGAGACAGCGCAGGACGACCTCGCGCCGATGCCTCGGCAGGTCGCGCCGTCCGCACCGAGTTCCTCGCCTTTTTGTTTTGTGACGCTCGGCTTGTGGTTGGCGGCAGGATTCGTCGATGCAATCGTCCCCCGGGCGGGCTCGCCGTGATACTCGTGCACGACCCGCCACAAGACGGCCCAGCGGGTTACGCGCAGAAGGGAATTCTCATGACAACCAGCCTGCCCGCATTCCCCGCCCCGAACGAGGATCTGCTCGATACCTGCATCCGGCTCCGGGAGATCGCGCCCGTGGTCGAGGTGGAGTTTCCCGGCGGCGTGCCCGCATATCTCGCCCTGACCTACGACGCCGTACGCGAGATCCTCGCCGGGGACAACAAGACGTTCGCCCGCGAACCGAAGAACTGGCCTGCCCTGTACGACGGCTCGATTCCGGAGGACTGGCCGCTGCGTGCCGTCGTCCAGGGCGACCACCTGTCCACCAAGGATGGCGACGACCATCGGCGGCTCCGTGGCCTGATCAGCAAGGCGTTCACGCCGGGCCGGGTGCAGGCCCTGGAGCCGCGGGTGCAACAGATCATCGACCGGCTGCTGGACGACGTGGTGGCCGCAGGCGACGGTGTCGATCTGGTTCCGACCTTCACCGAAGCGCTGCCGATGGCGGTAATCTGCGAACTGTTCGGCGTGCCCGAGCCGGAACGGGATCGGCTGCGGCGTTGGACCGCTGTTCTCCTGGCGCACACAACTCCTCCCGAGGAGGCGTTCTCGACGCAGAAAGCGCTCATGGCGTATTTGTACGAACTGGCGGAGCGCAAGCAGCGGGAGCCCGGCGACGACCTCACCACAGGCCTGGTGCAGGCCCGCGACGAGGACGACAAGCTCACGTCCGAAGAGCTGGTCGCCGTCCTGTGGATCATGCTGGTCGCCGGCCACGAGACCACGGTCCACATGCTCGGCCACGCCATCCTGGCGTTGGCGCAACACCCCGATCAGCTCGAGCTGGCCAAGGCCGACGACCTCTGGTCCGACGTGGTCGAAGAGACCGTGCGATACCGGCATTCGGTGATGATGACCAGCTGGCGGTTCACACTGACGGATGTCACGATCGCGGGCGTGGCCATCCCCAAGGGCAACGCGGTCGGCGTGGCCTACCAGGCGTGTGGCATCGACCCGGCCGAGTACGGCGAGACCGCGAACCAGTTCGATATCACCCGGAAGCAGCGGGCCGGACATCTCGGGTTCGGCCACGGACCGCGGTACTGCATCGGCGCCGGGCTGGCCCGCTTGGAGGGAAGGCTCGCGCTCGCCTCGCTGTACCGGCGGCTGCCGGAACTCACCCTCGCGATCGACCCGAAGGGCATCCCCTACTCGCCGTCCTTCTTCACGATCGGCCCGCTGTCGGTGCCGGTCAACCTCGGCACCGTGCGGCGATGACGAGTCCAAGGCCAGGTCATCACGGCCCACACGGCGAGTAGGAGCACGGCCACCGTAATCAGATACCAGGGCCAGGGGCCGAGCACGTCGAGCAGCGAGGGAGTCGAGGGTTTCCCGTTGACGAAGCCATAGTTCGTGTCGGCGATGGCGTTGAAGACAAAGGTCACCGCCGTCCACACCATGGTGACTGTCACGGCGATCCGGTAGCTGCGCCAGTCCGGGTGCATGCCGATGCCCCAGGTCAGGTAGATCGCGGTCCAGACCACGACCAGGTGAATCGCCCAGAAGGCCAGGAATTCGTAGTGTGGGAAGTCCGGACTGTGCAGCGCGGGTGATACCAGCGCCTGCGTGCTCAAGGTGAGGCACCAGTAATAGGTCAGGGCATACGCCCAGCGGCGGTGCGACCATAGCGCGTACGCGGCAACCATGGTCGCAAGATCGGTCAGTCGCAGCGGAACCGAGCGGCCGAACGTCGGGGGGACCATCGTGGAAAGGTAGATCGCCAGGTACAGCGCGATAATCGCGGCACCCGAGACGCGCCCGAATCGGCGTGCGCTCTCGGGGCTACGGTGCGTGCGCCCGATGTGGACGACCACCGCCGCCCCGGCCGCGAACACGGCCAGCACCACCCAGTGTGACGGCCCGTATGCGGAGAACTCCCGCTGCGCCGATAGCGGGTCCACCTATCTGATCTTATAGCGTGGGCACGCCCCGTCGAAGTCTCGCCGCCGCCCTGCGCCGTGAACTCGTCGCTGATGTGGGCTTCGTGCTGCGCACCGTGCCGTCGACGCTGATGGACCCGGTCTCCGCAGCGGCCGGACCCGGTGCCGGTCGTCGGCGGCGCCGTCATTGCCGAACGGCGCGGGGCAGGCGTCCTGTCGTGGGCAGTTGACCGATGTTTCACCCGGAGCCGGTCGGTGGGCGGCAGGATAGAACAGTGCAGCGGATGTGGGCAGCGGGTGCCGTGGTGACTCTTCTGTCGGCTGGTCTTCTGTCGTCCGGCGCGGGCCGGGTGTCGGCGGATGGTCCTGGACGGTTCGATCTGCAGGCGCATCGGGGCGGGTTGGGGCTGGTGGTGGAGAACACGCTGCCCGCGTTCGCGAATGCGCTCGAGCTCGGGGTGAGCACGCTGGAGTTGGACGTGCAGATCACCGCGGACGGGTACGCGGTGGTCACCCATGATCGGGATCCGAGTCCGGCGAAGTGTGTGGATACGGCTCCCGCCTTTCCGGGAGACCCGAAATTTCCGTATGTGCCCGAGACGACCTACATTCGGGATCTCACGCTGGCACAAGTACGCACGATCGATTGCGGCTCTTTACCATTGGCCGATCACCCCGAGCAGCGGACCGCTCCGGGAGCGCGAATGCCGTTGCTGTCGGATGTGTTCGATCTGGTGCGCGCGTATCGGGCCGATCAAGTGATGCTGAATATCGAGACCAAGGTCGAGGCGGCCGCGCCGGAGCAGACCGCGTCGCGGGAGCAGTTCGTGCACGTTGTGGCGGGGGAGGTGCACCGGGCGGGAGTGGGACAGCAGGTCACCATCCAGAGTTTCGACTGGGGCGCGCTGATGCGCATGCGGGAGGTGGCGCCCGACCTGCCGATCGTCGCGTTGACCAGCGGCCAGCAGAATTTGCGGGTCGGTGAGCCGGGCGCCTCGCCATGGCTGGGCGGGATCGAAATCGACGATTTCCCAGGGTCGCCGCAGGAGAAGTACGTCGCGGCCGCGGCATACATCGGCGCCGCAGCGGTATCGCCGGTGCACGGCAGCCCCCAGAACGGCACCGTCA
The DNA here is from genome assembly GCF_040681325.1 of Nocardia sp. NPDC051787. NCBI lineage: Bacteria > Bacillati > Actinomycetota > Actinomycetes > Mycobacteriales > Nocardiaceae > Nocardia > Nocardia sp. NPDC051787. The sequence goes on along the minus strand of NZ_JBFAYO010000038.1, from coordinate 41,943 downwards.
CCGACCCTGCCTATCGGCCGTTCACCACAGCCGAACTCATACGCGCGGCACACCGCTACGGGATGCGCGTGGTGCCCTGGACGGTAGACGACCGCGCCACGATGACAGCACTGCTCGACCTCGGCGTGGACGGCCTCATCACCAACCGCCCGGACCTGCTCCGCGCCGTGCTGGCCGACCGCGGCCACCAGCTACCCCAGGCATATCGCCGGCCTTGATCTTCGTCGGCTAGAGATAAAACGGAGAAGAAGGCGGGAACACGACCGGCAATGCTGCCAATGCTCGGTGAAATGGGCCAGGGCGCCACACGAGTTCCTCTTTGGGAACCGCTAGTTTCAGTTCCGGCAGGGTGTCCAGGAGTTGATCGATGACGTCCTGCGCGAGCAGAAGCCCGTACGGCCGCGCGTGCGCAGGACAGGCGTGCGGGCCGGTGCTGAACGCCAGATTCCATCCGTTGTCCAGGAATTCACCGGTGTTCATCTCCGGATCCGTATTACAGGCGGCCATGCTGATGATGACCGGCTGATTGGCAGGCAGCCATACGTCCTCGATCAGAATGGGCTGGCGAGGATAGGTAATGCAATAGTTCGCCATTGGCGGGTCGGTTGCGAGCCGCTCGTGGAGTGCGGTCTTGGTTGACAAGTGAAGGCTATTACCATCGTTGGTAAAGCGGGTATCGGTCAGCATCATCAGCAGGGTGTTACCGATGAGGTTCATTGGTGGTTCGACACCGGCCGCGAACAGCAGGACCAACTGATGCACCATCTCCTCGTCGGACAGCCCGGCGGGATGCTGGACCAGCCTCGTGGTGACGTCGTCAGCCGGGTGAGCGCGCTTCAGAGCGGTAAGGTCGAGCAACGCCTGACCCATCCTCGCGTTCACCGTTTCCGTATCCACACCGTCGAACATCGCGGCACTGGCCTCCGCGACCCGCTCACCGATATCCGGTGGACAGCCGAGTACCTGGCAGAAGACCGAGAAGACCAGCGGGAGGACGTACTGGCTCAACACGTCGGCGTTCCCGTCCTTGCAAAACGTGTTGATGATCGGGATGGCGGATCTCTCCACCATGGATCGCAGGTCGTTCAGGTCGATCCCGTCCAGGGCGTCGTTCAGAGCATGGCGGTAGCGAGCGTGCTCCGCACCGCTGGTACGTATTGCGTTGGGTCGGTACTCGATCATCGGCATGATCGGGATATCGCCAGGCACGGTCTTCTGCCAGGTACTCGGATCGGCTGGAAAACGGTCGGAGTCGTTGAGAATGCGCACGGCGGTGCGATATTTGATAACCAGGGTCGCAGGCACTCCTGGCCACATCTCGACCGGCACCAGCGGCCCGTAGTCTCTACGCATCCGGCGGTAGAACCCGTGCGGATCGGCCGCAAATTCTGCACTGTAGATCGGGATCCGAGGACCTATGACCTCGATCGACGACATTGGGTCGGCGGTAGCACCCTGATGCGTGTGCTGCGGATACACGTAGTCTCCTTGATGTCGGTTGCGGCAGCATAGTACCCAAGTCGCGGGCCGAGCGAAGGCCGTCGGGTCGCTAAGTTGTTCCCTGCCAACAGGTTTCTGTCACCAGAGCTGGTTTCGGCCGCACATCGCGCCAGGTCTTGTGGTCTACGAGTTCCGCTACGACGCCCTGGATAGGGCGCCCCGCGGGGCGCCCTATCCGGACTTGCCTTGGCAGGATCAGTGACGGCGCGGGTCGTGGCAGCGGGAGTCCCACGCGGCAGGCAGATCCTCGGACAGTACCGGTGCACCGAGGATTTCGTCGTCGAAGGCGAAGGCGTCCAGCAGTGTCGGCAGGTTGTCGGCGAGGCTGTCGATGGCGTGACGGAGCTGCTGCTTCGTCGTCTCGACAGCAGCGATGTCGAGTAGACCATGGGTGAGATACCACGCGGCATGTTGGTCGAGATAGTGCAGAGCGAAAACATCACGAACAGCAGCGATCTCAGCATGATCGGCATGCTCATGGAGCAACCGCAAGGCCTCTTCGGCGCAATAGGCCTCGGCGATGCTGAGCGCCTCCGGAATGACCGCCAACCGATCTGCGAGCGCTGGAGTCGCCAGATGCTGCTGTGCCTCTTGCACGATCGTCAGAGTGCGAGCGTTGAGCAATCGTGCGCGGTCGCTGGCGTCGGCGGGATCGTGCAGACCGGGTTCAGGTGGCAGCGTGCCGGCGAGTTGTTTGGCCAGTACGCGACCGGCGACGGAACCGAGGACATGACAGTCGCCCTCGCCAGTGATGGCTGCATGACAGACTCCGAGGTAGTCGGCTACCCGGTTAGCGCTGAACATGCCCTGCGCACCCATCTTCAGGCGACAGTGCGTCACCGTATCCAATGCATGCAGTTGGATGAAGTGCTTGGCCAACATCACCGACACGACGGTGTCGCGATCAGTGAGATCGCTGCCCGCGAGGAAGGTCTTGATCGCGTTACCGTAGATGGTCCGGGCGACAGTGCCGGCCAGGTCGGTGAGCAGTGTGTCGCGCACGTGTGGGATATCGACCATGAGTGGGCTGTCGACAGGCGTCAGTGGCACTACCCGCTTGGCGGCGTAGCGCAGCGCGATATAGAGCGCGGCGCGGGCCGTGGCGTTCAGGCATGATGAGAGCGCCAATCGCCCGACGGTCAGTTGGCTGATCGCCGATGCGAACCCCCGCTTCCGGCTTTGCTCGTCGCGCCAGGTCAGCACACCCTCATCATCGATGGTGGCCAAGTCGTTGCTCAGCCAGGCACTGCGCTCGACCCGGAGGTTATCGAAGCTGATGACCGAGTTGTCCATGATGACCAGCGGCTGATGGTCGAGCTGGGTGATCGTCACGCCGGGGCACGGGTCGCCGTTGGCGTCGCGTAGTCGCGCCGTGAACAGGTGCACGCCATGATCGACGCCCGCCGCGTCGATGAACCGTGCACCGATGACACAGACCCGGGCAACCGGGATGCCAACGCTGGGCATGAATTTCCGCGCCCGCGGGTTCGGGGTGTTGAGTACGAATCCGTTACCGTCCCATGTCGCGGTGGTCTGCATGAATCCGATGTTGGAGCCGCACCCGTATTCGGTCAGCAGCATGACGCCGATGCTGGACGCGTCATCCAGGTCCTGTAGGTACGGCGCGGCGGAGTCGGAATCGGTCAGGGTGGACAGGCTGCCCGAGGCCAAGTTGTAGTGGCCGGAGATCAGCGGGATCAGGTCCGTCGCGAGCACCGCGGACCAGTCGAACACCGCGAACAGCTCCGGTAGATTGGTCGCGACAGCGCGAGTACTGCCGATCTCCTTGACCAGATACCGCAACTGGTCATACGCGTTCTCTCGCCGCCGCTCCTGGCTCTGCTTCTCCGTGACGGCGAAGTCCGGGTTGCGCAGAACCTGCTGCAGCTGCTGGTGGAACTCCAGGTCGCCGTGCCGAAGAAGCCCGGCCAGCGATGTGCGTTCCGTATACCCGTGCGTAACCATAACCGACTCCTACTCATTTCCGATCCCAGCGGTTACTCATCCACCGTTGGGCATACATGGGCCATCGCTGCCGAACTTCCACGCATCGGAGCCAGCGGTTACCGCACGTTCACACGGACACCGCCGGGGACCGGGACAAGGGAGCCGGACGATCACCTGTCAAAAGCTCAATGCACCACGCACCTTCACGTAAGGTTTCGTTCCGCGACCCGGCCACCGGGTTTCGTGCACCGCGCCGCGGAGTCGACGCGCGCTGATCCCGGCCCTCGGGGAATCGCAGGAACACAGAGGGAAATTCCGAAAGCCGCGGTCGCCCGATCCGGTCTCGCCGGTGGGGCGGGCGGTCTGTTGGTATCGGCCGGGCAGCAGCGTGTGCACGCTGCCGAGCCGATTGCGGTCGCGTCGACCTGCGACATCACCGTTGCCGCAGAGTTGCCATTGACCGACCGAGACACGAAAAGTATTGTGCCACAAACAGTCTTGCGGCTCATGGCGAACGTAGCAAACATTTGGCTGGCGGATGACCTGGTGTTCTGCCGAACCCGGCTGACCAGGCAGTACCCGCGCCGATCGGGCGACAGATCTGTCTGCCGATTCGCCAGGATTCTTTATCTACGGAACGGCCGGTATCTTTTCGGAAGTTCAGTGATCGAGCCGTGCATCGAGCATTCGGGCGATCAAGTACTGCAACTGCCTTGCTGGCCTGTAGCCGTGCCGGCCGCTCCCATCTCGCTGTGCCTCTCATCGGCACGGCGGCGCATCGGCCATCACCACACGCGGTAAGGGACGCTCGTGGTGTAGCCGGTGGTGCGGTCGAGGACAACGGTCAGGCACAGCTGCCACCGGCAGTGGAGACCCGATATGCCCGGAGCGGCACGGGAACTCATGCGTCGGCCGATACCGTCGCAGCGCGCACGTTCGGGAGACCGAGGTTGTCACGCAGGGTGGTGAAGGTGTCGAAGGAGGTCACCACGTTCCAGGCGGCGCGTCCGCCGGAAAGGTGATCCAGGCTTGCGAACTGCCGGGCCAGCTCGTAGGGCTCGTTGAAGGTCGCCTTGATCGTGCCCGCGAGCCCGAGATGTTCGGTGACCGCGGCGATCGAGGCGAGCACGGTGAAGGTGTCGGGGCGGCCGATGATGTCCTGATCGAAGATCTTGCCCGCGCGTTCGCGCAGGATGAGACCTTCGGCGAGGAAGAAGAAGTCGAACTTGCCGCGTTCGGCGGTGCGCGCGGTGTGTTCGAAACTGCTGAAATCGATCTGGCTGCCCGCCTCGGGATGCCACCAGGCGGTGTGGTGGTTGACGCCGCCGAGATAGGCGCCCAGGATGACCTGCTTACGGAGTGTGCTCATGTTCGCCTCGCTCAGGCAGTCGCGTAACGGTTGGGGACGGTGGTGGGCAGCCCGAGCAGCGTGCGCAGCGAGCCGTCCGGGTAGTGGGTGCGGAACACGCCGCGGTGTTGCAAAGCGGGGACGAGCCGGTCCGCGACGGCGGCCAGATCGTCAACCGCGACACCGGGTCGCAACCGGAATCCATCGACCCCCTGCCCGCTCCATTCGGTGAGCAGTTCAGTGAGATCATCGGCGCTGCCCGCGAAAATCGGGGCGTCGGAGGAGAATTCGGCCCCCGGCGGCCTCGTTCAGCCGTGCTAGGCGCTGCGGACCGGTCGCCTCGTCGGTGTCGAGGAAGACGGCGATATCGGCGTAGACCCGCAGCGGTTCGCCAGCGCGGTCCGCTCGTGCCGCGGCGGACGCCACCTGCTCCAGGACTGCACCCTGACCGGCCTCGCGGGTCGGGGTGACGAAAACCAGATCCGCGCCTCCAGCGGCGAATTCGTACTCCAACGGGGGAGTGGGCCAGCGCTGCCACAACCGGCTGTCCCTGTGGCGGCCGGGGCGTGATGGAGGGTCCGCGAACGCTGAAGAAGCGGCCCTCGAAGTCGATGTAGTGCAGTTTGTCGCGATCGATGAAGCGACGGGTGGCCACGTCGCGGATCTCGGCGTCGTCCTCCCAGCTGTCCCACAGTCGCCGCACCACCTCGACGGCGTCGGCGGCTTCGTCGAACAGATCGTGCACGTGACCGGGATAGCTGCCCGATGCCACCGCCTCCACGATCTCGGCGGCGGTGAGGTCGCGCACTTCGCGGCGTCCGAAGTGACCGGCCTCCTCGGCCGTGCCGGACACCCGCACCTGCCAGCCGGCCCGGCCTCGCGACGTGTAGTCGAGCGTGGCGATCGACTTGGAGACGTGGAACGGTTCGCTGTGGGTGACGGTCACGGTCGGAATGAGCCCGATGTGCCGGGTGACGGGGACGCGCGCGGCGATGAGATGGGCATCGATCCTGGCCCGGACCCGGTCGACAACGTCGTCGGACGGCACGTGACGTTCACCCGGAATCGTCAGGCTGTCCTCGATGCTCACGAAATCGAGCAGTCCGCGTTGTGCGGTGGTGACCAGATCCGTCCAGTATCCGGGGCTGAACAGTTCGGCGGGCCGGGAGTTCGGCTCCCGCCACGCGGCCGGATGCCAGCCCGCTCCGTCGAGCGCGACGCCGAGATGCAATCGGTTCGGTGCCATCGTCTCCCGTTTCTGTGCATGCGTGCATGTCGTGTCCCTCAACGCACGAATCGCTGCCGGCCCACTCGACGCTCGCCCTGCCCGTGATTCGCCCAGCGGCGGCCGGGCAGCCCGGCCTAGCCGAACGATGTCGAAAATTGCCTGGCCACGTGATATCCGCGTCGGTGACCACCACCGCGATTCCGGTCGCAATGGATGGGTGTCAACGGTTGAGATCAGCTCGAGCCATGGGAAATACCTCTGGACAAGGCGACTTGCACGGTTCGACGCACTGTGCGCGAAAAGGTCGTGATCCGGAGATCCGGTGGCGTGACTGGAAAGGTGCCTGTTCCCTCTCCGGTCCGATCCAAGTGCCGCAACAGACCATCGAGACGGTGGAGCGCGAGGCGGAATTCGTCGCCGAGTGAATCGCGGGACAGTGGCCACCCGAGCGTCGCTGCGCGGGGCGTCTACTGCGCCGATGGCGCGGGGCACATCGCGGAGGATGAGGTCTCGGCCGTCCGGCCAATGCGCTCGGCCAACGTGGGGGCCAGGCCGGAGGTCATCATCATCGCCACGGCCATGGGCATCTGCGCCAGCGTGGCCAGCAGACCCGACCAGCCGAGCACCGCCTGGAAGAACGGGAACAGCTCCGCCAAACGTGCCACCGCCACCGGAGGCGCCGCGGCGACCTTGTCAGGTACGAAACCCAGCCACGGCAACGTGCACAATGCCACCGCAAGGCCGAGCTGGTCCTCCGGGCCACGCCCGCGCCCCGGTGCAACGAATGCGATATCGGCGGGAGTCAGCGTGAAGAACCGGAACAGCTCCTCGCGGCTGATCTGCGGAAACTCCCGCAGACGCGCCAACTCCTCGGCCGCGAACACCTGCGTCGTCACGAAACCTGACCTCCAGCACACCGACCAACCTCATCGGCAGCCAAGCCGAGCACCTACCGCAGCCCGAACCGATCACAACGCCATCGCTGCTGGTCCAGCCATATGTGTTGTTTTTCGCGCGGTTACTACCGGAACCCCGCGTGTCGGGAAGCCGTCAGTGTTGAGGCGTTCCGTCGGTGGGGTGGCGCCGGTGAGTTACTCGTGGACCTGAGCCTTCTTTGTGGGATGCGCGTCGCCATTGTCCGCGCCGAGGCCCGCGAGCAGGCGCAGCCCGTCTTCGGCGGGGCTGCCGGGGGCGGCGGACAGCACCAGCAGCTCCATACCTGTTTCGTCCGGGAGTGCGAAGTTCTCCTGGTGCAGTTCCAGCAGCCCGACCAGGGGATGCCGGTAAGCCTTGCGTCCATGTGTGCGGGCGCGCACGTCCGCGCGGGCCCAGAGGCGGCGGAAGCGCTCGCTGCCCATCGCCAATTCGCCGATGAGCGAGGCCAGGCGGGGGTCTTCGGGGTATTTGCCGGCAGCCAGGCGCAGATGCCCGACCACGTCGAGGGTGCATTTCTCCCAGTCCGCGTATAGGCCGCGCTCGGCCTCCTCGAGGAAGATGTGCCGGGCGGTGTTCAGGCCCGGCATCGACCGGCCATAGAGGAGTCCGGCGAGGCGGTTCCCGGCGACCACGTCCAGGCGGTGGTCCATGATCAGTGCGGGTGCGTCGGCGACCAGATCGAGGATGCGCAGCAGCTCCGGCCGGACGCGCCCGCCCGGTGCCTTCGCGCTCCGACGGCGCTGCCGGGCGAGCCGGTAGAGGTGCCCGCGTTCGGTCTCGTCGAGGCCGAGGACGCGGGCGAGTGCGTCGAGGACCTGCTCGGAGGGTTGAGTCGCGCGGCCCTGTTCCAGGCGTACGTAGTAGTCGACGCTGACTCCGGACAGGTGCGCGATCTCTTCGCGGCGCAACCCTTCGACCCGGCGGTGCCTGTCGGTGGGGATGCCGGCGGCCGCCGGGTCGACCCGGGAACGCCGGGTCCGCAGAAAGCCCGCGAGGTTGTCCATGCCCTCAGTATGGCGGCGTTGGTGCCCGCGAAGGTGGTCCTGCCATTACCAGGAAGTCCAGTCCGATGGAAGAGGCGTCCCTGAACGCCGGGTGGTGCGATGCCCAGGATCGAAAGCACCTGAATCGAAGGAGTTCTGATGAAGACGCTGATCGTTTATGCCCACCCGGAGCCGAAGTCGCTGAACAGCTCGCTGAAGGACCTCGCAGTGTCCACGCTGGAGGCTGCCGGGCATGAGGTACGGGTGAGCGATCTGTACGCGATGAACTGGAAGGCGGTCGTGGACGCCACGGACTATGGCCCCGATGCTTCGAGTCCGCTGAAGGTCGCCCTGGACTCGGGCCGGGCCTTCGACGCCGGGACGCTCACCGCGGACGTCCGCGCCGAGCAACAGAAGCTGCTGTGGGCCGACACGATCATCTTCCAGTTCCCACTGTGGTGGTACACGATGCCCGCGATCCTCAAGGGCTGGGTGGACCGAGTGTTCACCTACCACTTCGCGTACGGGGTCGGCGAGCACAGCGACACCAAGTATGGTGAGCGCTTCGGCGAAGGCACCCTCGCGGGCAGGAAGGCTCTGCTGTCGGTGACCGCCGGCGGCCCGGAGTCGCATTACGCGGCCCGAGGGATCAACGGTCCCATCGATGATCTGCTGTTCCCGATCCAGCACGGCATCCTCTACTACCCGGGTATCGAGGTGCTGCCGCCGTTCGTCCTGTACGGCACCGACCGGATGACCGACGATGCCTACCCGGACGTTGCCAAGGCATGGCAGCAGCGCCTGCGCACCCTGGAATCGACCGAGCCGATCGCGTTCCGGCAGCAGAACTTCGGTGACTACCAGATCCCCTCGCTGCACCTGAAGGAAGGACTGGAGCCCGCGGGCCGCACGGGTTTCGGACTGCACGTGCGCGGCTAACCGCAGGAAGCCAGCTCACAGACCGCCGAGGTTGAGCCGGGTGTTCATGTTGAGTTCGACCTCGCCGTATGGGAGCACGTGCGACCAGAACAGCGGGGTCAGGCCGCGCTCGTCCTCAGCGGTGAGCAAACCGTCCCATTCGGGGGTCGGCCAGAATGTCCTGGATCATTGCGGCGTCCGCTCAGGAACCCGTCGATCGCGCGACGGATGGCGTGCTCGGGCTGATCGAGCACGTCGGTCACGGTGAACCCGCCGATGCGCGGGTCGGCCAAACCCTGCGCAAGCTCACTACATCCTGCGCGGGAGCCCGCAGCGCCCTCAGATCGGGATCTTCGTAGCTGCCCATAGCCACCAGCAGCGCGACGCGGGCGCCGACCCGATCGGGTCCTGGAACCATGACGCGCCAGCAACACGGCGAGCAGCTGCTCCTGCTGCGCGGCGGTCGCGCCGGTCAGTTTGATGGTGTCGCCGTCGATGGTCAGCTCGACGCTGCAGTTGCGACCGAATCGCCGCAGTCAGCGCCGCCCGGTGCAGTACCCCTCAGGGGTGTACTGGCAGGGCCGCTCGTTGCGCCCCTTGTAGCCCCCGTGATTGCTGCTTCGGGCTCGCTCTCCCACGCCGGAGCCACGCCGATCGGCAGGGTCGTGCGAGTACCGGTCCGCGGTGACGGCCACGAATGGTTCGGGCGAGACGAGGGCAGGCGTCACCAGTGCGCCTCCGATCAGAGTGGCGGCTACCACTCGACGTACCGGGCGACGCTTCTTTGCGTTCTCCATGGCTTTTTCCCGTCGTATAACGTGCCGTTAGATAGCGATACGATAGATGACGGTGCACCAGTTGGGGAAGAGGTTTTGGATCTCAGACGGATCAGGAATCGAGAAGCGCCCACCCCGCCCCGCCTCTAGCGTGACTGCCACGGACATCACAAGCGGGACTCGCCGCGGCCGCGCGGCCGAAGGTGAGCCGGACGCCCTGCTCGAAGCTGGTTAGATCGAGCCAGGCGCCGCCCACGGAGACCGCGAAGGCGACCCCGCCCGACAGATGGAGACACGATGAGCACGGCATCGCGAAGCGATTCGACGAGGAGTGGTGGCCGGGTGACGGGTGGGCGTTCGGCCACGACGACGGACGCGCAGTCCCCGGTACTGTCCCTTGCCGACAGCCACGATTTGATCCGCGTGCACGGCGCGCGCGTGAACAACCTCCAGGACGTCAGCATCGAGATCCCGAAGCGCAGGCTGACGGTGTTCACCGGTGTCTCCGGCTCGGGCAAGAGCTCGCTGGTGTTCGACACGATCGCCGCGGAATCGCAGCGGCTGATCAACGAGACCTACAGCGCCTTCGTGCAGGGCTTCATGCCGACGCTGGCGCGGCCGGAGGTCGACGTACTCGATGGGCTGACGACCGCGATCATCGTCGACCAGCAACGGATGGGTGCCGACCCGCGCTCCACCGTCGGCACCGCCACCGACGCCAACGCGATGCTGCGCATCCTCTTCAGCCGGCTGGGCAAGCCGCACATCGGCCCGCCCAGCGCCTATGCCTTCAACGTCCCGTCGGTCCGAGCCACCGGTGCGATCACGGTCGAACGCGGTGCCGGCAAGACCAAGGCCGAGAAGGCGACCTTCACCCGCACCGGCGGCATGTGCACCCGCTGTGAAGGACGGGGAACGGTCTCCGATATCGACCTCACCCAGCTCTACGACGACACCAAGTCGATCGCGGAGGGCGCGTTCACCATCCCGGGCTGGAAGTCCGACAGCTGGTGGACAGTGCGGCTCTACGCCGAGTCGGGCTTCCTCGACCCGAACAAGCCGATCCGCAAGTACACCAAGAAGGAGATGCACGACTTCCTCTACCGGGAGCCGACCAAGGTGAAGGTCGAGGGCATCAATCTCACCTACGAGGGGCTGATCCCCAAGATCCAGAAGTCGTTCCTCGCCAAGGACCGGGAGGCCATGCAGCCGCACATCCGGGCGTTCGTCGACCGGGCGGTCACTTTCCAGACCTGCCCCGAGTGCGGCGGCACCCGGCTCAGCGAGGCGGCCAGGTCCTCGAAGATCAAGGGGATCAACATCGCCGACGCCTGCGCGATGCAGATCAGCGACTTGGCCGAATGGGTCGGCGGCCTCGAGGACCGGTCGGTGGCGCCGCTGCTCGCGGCGCTGCGGCATACCCTCGACTCGTTCGTGGAGATCGGGCTGGGCTACCTCTCGCTCGACCGGTCGTCGGGCACGCTGTCGGGCGGCGAGGCGCAGCGCGTCAAGATGATCCGCCACCTCGGCTCGTCGCTCACCGACGTCACCTACGTCTTCGACGAGCCGACCACGGGCATGCACCCGCACGACATCCAGCGGATGAACGACCTGCTGCTGCGGCTGCGGGACAAGGGCAACACGGTGCTCGTCGTGGAGCACAAGCCGGAGACGATCGCGATCGCCGACCACGTCGTCGACCTCGGCCCGGGCGCCGGTGCGGCGGGCGGCACCGTCTGCTTCGAGGGCACCCTCGAGGGGCTGCGGGCCAGTGGCACCATCACCGGCCACCATTTCGACGACCGAGCCACCCTCAAAAAGGCGGTGCGCAAGCCCACCGGCACGCTGGAGATCCGCGGCGCGAAGACCAACAACCTTCAGGACGTCGATGTCGACATCCCGCTCGGCGTGCTCTGCGTCGTCACCGGCGTCGCCGGCTCCGGCAAGAGCTCACTGATCCACGGATCTGTCCCCGCCTCGGCGGGCGTGGTGTCGGTCGACCAGGCGCCCATCCGCGGCTCGCGACGCAGCAACCCGGCGACGTACACCGGTCTGCTCGACCCGATCCGCAAGGCGTTCGCGAAGGCCAACGGCGTGAAACCGGCGCTGTTCAGCGCCAACTCCGAGGGTGCCTGCCCCACCTGCAACGGCGCCGGCGTCATCTACACCGACCTGGCGATGATGGCCGGCGTCAGCACCACCTGCGAGGACTGCGAGGGGAAGCGGTTCCAGGCGTCGGTGCTGGACTACCACCTCGGCGGCCGCGATATCAGCGAGGTGCTCGCGATGCCGGTGACCGAGGCCGAGGAATTCTTCGGTTCCGGCGAGGCGCGCACGCCGGCCGCGCACGCCGTCCTCGGCAGGCTCACCGACGTCGGGCTCGGCTACCTCAGCCTCGGCCAGCCGCTCACGACGCTGTCCGGCGGTGAGCGGCAGCGACTGAAGCTGGCCACCCATATGGCCGAGAAGGGCGGCGTCTACGTCCTCGACGAGCCGACCGCAGGCCTCCACCTCGCCGACGTCGAGCAGCTGCTCGGCCTGCTCGACCGGCTCGTCGACTCCGGCAAGTCGGTCATCGTCATCGAGCACCACCAAGCGGTGATGGCGCACGCCGACTGGATCATCGACCTCGGCCCAGGCGCAGGCCACGACGGTGGCCGGATCGTCTTCGACGGCACACCCGCCGACCTCGTCGCCGCCCGATCCACCCTCACCGCCGAGCACCTCGCGGCCTACGTCGGCGCCTGACCAGGTCCGCGAGAACACCTCGATGAGTTGCCTCGCTGATGGCGGAGCGACGTAGGATCCGCTATGTGACTCGGAGAGCCGACTCGGCGCAGCAGCTGCGCGACCTGGCGCTGTTGCGTCGCGTTCGCGATCGGATCGATCGCGAGTACGCGCAGCCGCTGGACGTCGAGGCGCTCGCCCGCGGCGTCCACATGTCGGCCGGGCACCTCAGCCGCCAATTCCGGCTCGCCTACGGCGAGTCGCCGTACTCCTATCTGATGACGCGGCGCATCGAGCGCGCGATGGCGCTGCTGCGTCGGGGTGACCTCAGCGTCACCGAGGTCTGTTTCGCGGTCGGCTGTCAGTCGCTGGGCACCTTCAGCACGCGGTTCACCGAGTTGGTCGGTGTGCCGCCCAGTGTCTATCAGCGCGAGGCGGCGAACGAGACGGCGGGGATGCCGTCGTGCGTGGCGAAACAGGTGACCAGACCGATCAGGAATCGAGAAGCGCGGGTCGGCGAGCCGCATCTAGCGTGATTGCCATGGACATCACCATTCACTCGAGTTTCCTCCCGCAGGACGACCCGGACGCGGCCTTGGCCTTCTATCGCGACACCCTCGGTTTCGAGGTGCGCAAAGACGTCGGTTACGGCGGGTTGCGCTGGATCACTGTCGGCCCCGTCGGCCAGCCCGAAACGTCTATCGTCCTGCATCCGCCGGGCGTCGACCCCGGCATCACCGACGACGAGCGCCGCACCATCACCGAGATGATGGCCAAGGGCACCTACGCCGCCATCCTCCTGGCCACCAAGGACCTCGACGGCGCCTTCGAGCGGGTGCAGGCCGCCGACGCCGAGGTGGTCCAGGAGCCGACCGAGCAGCCGTACGGAGTTCGTGACTGCGCCTTCCGCGATCCCGCGGGCAACCTGGTCCGGATCCAGGAGCTGCGCTGAGCCGTCCGGCAATGCGCCCGCGGTCGCGGATCGCGGGCGTGCCACCGGGTCACATCTGCTCGGCCGTCGAGTCGGAAACGGTATGGGGCACCGGGTTTCGGGCAGTTCGGCGGTAACCGCCCGGAGCGCTGCCGAACTCGCGCTTGAACGCTTTGGCAAAGGCGAACTCGGAGGTGTAGCCGGTGCGGGTGGCGATAGCGGCGAGCGGCTCGTCGGTGTCGCGCAATGCGCGGGCCGCCATGGTCATCCTCCACCAGGTCACGTACGCCAGCGGCGACCGACCGACCAGCTGGACGAACCGTTTGGCGAAGGCAGCGCGAGACAGCCGCGCCCGCCCGGCCAGCTGCTCGACCGTCCAGGGATGCGCCGGATCGTCGTGGATGTCCCGCAGCGCGACCGAAATCGATGAGTCGGCCAGCGCCGCCGCCCAGCCGGTCGACCCGTGGTGGGCCTGCTCGTCGTACCAGGCGCGCAAGAGGTACAGCAGCAACGTGTCCAGCAAGCTGGGCACGATGGCGTCGGTGCCATAACCCGGCCGCTCCAACTCGGCGCCGAGCAGCTCGGTCGCGGCCCGCAGATTCGGATGCCGCCCCACCCGGGCCGGCAAGTGGATGAACTCGGGCAACTCGGTGAGCAGCGGGTGCGGCATCGACTGGTCCATCAAGTAGGCACCGCACAGCATGACGACTTCTGCGTCCTCCGCAGCCGCGCCCACGGCGGCTGCGGTGAGCGTTTCCCGCCTCGTAAGCCGGGCCGCGGTCCTCGGCGAGTCGGCCATGACGTGCTCGGCGGCGCGCGGGCGGAGGAACACCACGTCCCCCACACCGAGCGGAATCGGCTCCGCCCCGGACCGCAGCAGCCAGCACGAACCCTGGAGCACCACGTGAAAACCGGCGCCGGGAGCGGACTCGAACCTCGTAGCCCACGGCGCTCGTTTGCGCGTCAGGTTGGAATGCGGTCGGCCGGTTCGCATCGCCGCGATCACGTCGCTGAGCACGTCCATGAGGGCACGCTATCGCAGAAGGCGTGATGTAGACGATCAGACATAAACACAGGATTCCTCGACATTGTTCGTATTCCGCAGTGGTCATACGGTCATTCATGTCAACCACCTGGAGACAAAGGAACCGACATGACAATCGCCGTCTACGGCGCCAGCGGGCACACCGGAAAGCTCATCCTCTCCGATCTTCGCCGGCGCGGCGTCAGTCCGGTGCTGGTCGGCAGGGACGCCGACCGGCTGCGCGCGGCCGCAGCCGAGTCCGGACTGCCGGACGCCGCCATCCGCGTCGCCCCGCTCGACGACCGGGCCCTCGCGGACGCGTTCCGCGACGTCGACGTCGTGATCAACGCTGTGGCACCGTTCGTCGAGTTCGGCGAGCCGGTGCTGCGCGCGGCAATCACGGCCGGTGCGCACTACGTCGACATCAGCGGGGAACAGGCACACGTCAGGCGGGTCTTCGACGCCTACGCCGAGCCGGCCCGGCAGGCGGGCGTGACGGTCGTGCCGATGGTCAACGACGGCGGCTTCCTCGGCGATCTGATCAGCTCGCTTACCGCCGCACGGGTCGAACGCCCTGAACAGGTGACGCTCGCGCACCGGATCACCGGCGGCACCGGGATATCCCGTGGCAGCGGCCGGACCGCGGCCGCCAACGCCGACGCATTCGCCTCCGGCGGTGAGATCTACACCAGGGGCGGCTGGCGGACGGAAACCCCGGCACGAACGACCAAGGTCACCTTCCCCGGCGACGCCCGGCCCTCCGAGGTGGTGAAATTCGCTCTGACCGAGGTGATCACCGTGCCCCGGCATGTACCAGCCGACCATGTCGAAGGGGTCGCCGACACCGAGATCGCGACGCTTTTCGTCAACATCACCCCCGAACTCGCCGAGGCCCTACCCGAGTTCCCCCAGGACGACCCGGACAACCCCGACCGCTTCCTGGTGCTGGCCGACATCACCGGGTCGGGCGGTGCCGCCCGCGGATACGTCGAGGGCACCAACACCTACCGATTCACGGCCATCGCCGCGGCCGAAGCGGCGGTCCGGCTCGCCACCGACGGCGCCGAGTCCGGCGTGCTCGCGCCGAGCCAGGCATTCGACCCATCGCGCATCCTGGAATCTCTTGCGCCCCATGGAATTAGCTGGTCGGTGCAGCCGATCGCAAGAAGTAGGTCGAATGGACACCAGAAAACCGATTGAGGGCCGGATGCTTCAATCCATAGGCTCGGCGCGTGAACGACAATCCGAGGCTACTGAATGTGGTCGATGTCGAGGCGACGTGCTGGGACGGCCCGGCGCCTGTGGGATCGGTCAGCGAAATCATCGAGATCGGCTTGACCGTTGTGGATCTCGATTCGTGCGCTCGGATTGCCAAGCACCGCATCCTGGTTCGGCCTGACCGCTCCACGGTCAGCGAGTTCTGCACCGAACTCACCGGACTCACCCAGGCCGAAGTCGACACCGGCATCGAGTTCGCCGACGCGTGCCGCCTGCTGGCGAGCGAGCATCAGGCCGGACTTCGGCCGTGGGCCAGCTGGGGTGACTACGACCGCAAACAGTTCGAATGGCAGTGCGCTGCCGCCGATGTCGAATATCCCTTCGGAAAACGCCATACGAATGCCAAGCAGGTATTTTCGGAGTCCTACGGATCGAACCGCCGCCAGGGCATGGCGAGCGCGCTCCGCATTGCCGAGCTGCCCTTGGAGGGGCGTCACCATCGCGGTGCGGACGACGCCTGGAATATCGCCGCTCTCGTCTTGGACCTCATCGGACGAAACAGCTGGCGAATCACCTCCGGCGGCTGACGCGCCGGTCGCATGGTGTGCCGCGACAGCTCTCGCGGGCGCACGGCGTGTACACGTCGAGGTGTTGGTCGCACCGGCTACACCTCGACGTGCCCGCGGCGGCCCTAAACCCTTGCGGATGGCTTGATTTGCGCGATGATCGCGGTTCCCATCCAGCGGCGCAGATATCGCCGTAGATCGTCGTCGCTGCGTGGTGGATTGCCCGGGGAGATGAAGAACGACTGCATCGTTCGCAGGACATACTCGACGAGCTCGTGCAGAGATGCGTCGTCGTACCCGTAGTGCTCCCAATCGACGTCGAAGCGTCTGATCATCGTCATTCCGAAGGTTCGCGCTTCTTGGGAGGTGAGGCCGTCGGGATGGGCGTTCGAGTACGTGCCCGTCAGCAGAATGCCCAGATGCGGCGTTCGGCGCACCTCGGTCAACGTGTAGACCACTCCCTCGGTCATCGCCTCGACCGGGTCTTCGATGCCGCGGACATGCCCTGTCAGTCGATCGAGAAATCCGTCGACCGACGCGATCGCCGCGGCCTTCATCAGAGCGTCCGCGCTGGGAAAGTAGCGGTACACCGTCTGACGGATGACGCCCAGGGACTCCGCGACGTCGGCGATGCTGATTTCCGAACCCGTTCGCCCGATCAGATCGACCGCGGCGGCGACAATCCGACGGGACGCTTCCTCGTCGTTATCGGGCGGACTCCCGCCCCACCCGCGCCTTCCTGCCACTGCCCGCTTCCTCGGCTCGAACCATCTCGGTCACACGCAGCCCTCCGTGTGGGAAAAGCCCGCCGACCATCCGGATCAGGGGGCCTGACGGTACCACAGGGCCGTCCGGTGGCTGGTCGCGCGATTGGCAAGCCGTAACGACGATTCTGATCATACACAATCTCGTCTGTGTGTATGATCAGCGCCATCATGGCCTCGGCGCCTCCCCGACAAGGACGCCGACCAGCCCACTTCCGTACGACGAGGTATCGAAAAGTGACCGATCTTCATGTCCGAAAGATGAGTTTCGCGTTCGCGGACTACGACGTGCCCTTCCTCTGGAACCGAGCGAATCCGGCCTTCTCGAGCATGGCCAACGCGGTCTCGTTCCTGGCGATCGGCTTCGAAAAGATGATCGTGAAGATGATTCTGCAAACCAAGCCGCTGATCACCGACGCCGCGGTCGCCGAGGAGGCGGACGCTTTCATGCGCCAGGAAGGACAGCACTCGGCAGCACACCGCCAACACGTCAAGGGCCTGATCAAGCGGTACCCAGGGCTGCAAGAGACGCTCGATGAAGTAATCGGAGAGTTCGACCGGCTCACCAGGGAGACCTCGCTGAACTACCGGCTCGCCTACACCGCCGACCTGGAAGCGACCTTCACTCCGGTGTTCAAGTTGATGCTGGACCACGACTCGACGCTGTTCCGTCCCGGAGACGACCGAGTCGCGTCACTGTTCATCTGGCACTTCGTCGAGGAAGTCGAGCATCGAAGTTCCGCGCTCATCATCTTCGATTCCGTTGTGGGCAGCGACGTCTACCGGATGCGCATGGCCCCGTCCATCTTCCGGCACGTCATGAAGGTCATCAGGATGGCTTGCGAAGGGTTCAACAAGCATGTCCCGCTGGAGGATCGGAAGATCGACGCGCTATCGATGTTCGCGTCGTACCGGCGTAAGCAGAACCTGCGCAAATGGTTACCGCTGTTCAGCGCGGAGGACAACGGTCCGATGGAGCGAGCGTTCGACCATCTACCGCTCGGCGAGCAACTGACCGCGTTGGCCGGAATTGTCCGTAGCCAGTTGCCGAAACACAATCCTGCCCACGAAAAGCTACCAGCACTCGCCGACGTATGGTTCGAGCGCTACGAGGCCGGCTACGACGTCACGCACTGGTACACGGCCGACGCGGCCGCATCGTAGGAGGACTGATGGCCGATCATTGCTCACCCACCTTCGAGCAGCTCGCGACGGCACTCGGCTTCTCCTGTACGGAGGCCGGGGGAGTCGTCGAGGTCCGTAACCCGCTGGCGTTGGAGAACTGGACCCTGCCGGTCCTCGAGTTCACCATCGTCCTGGGCTCCGTGCTCGCGCTCATATTCGCCATCGTGCGCCTGCGCCGCAACGGCGATCCCACCAACCTGGCGCTGTGGTTCGGCGCCACCGCATACCTGTTCATCATCGAACCACCGCTGTACTTTCCCGCGGCTTTCGGCATCGAAGAGCACGTGGACACGATGTTCGCGCACAACGTTTTCACCGTGGACTTCCTGTGGGGCCGGCTCCCGCTGTACATCGTCGCGATCTACCCGCTGATGGCCACGCTAGCCTTTGAAATTGTCAGAACGCTGGGCGTTTTCCGGCAGTACGGCGCGCTCGTAGGTGCAGTCTGCGTAGGCTTCGTGCACCACGCGTTCTACGAGATCTTCGACCATCTCGGACCACAGCTGAGATGGTGGGAATGGTCGACGACGAACCCGATCAACCAACCCATGTTCGATTCGGTCCCACTGCCGAGCGTGGTCGTTTTCGCCGCTTTGTGGCCGATGTCGCTGGCACTCTGTGTCCAGTATTTCGTCGGTCGCTACGTCGACGAGGGCCGGTACTTCTCCGGCCTCCAGTTGCTCTCGCGCACAATCGCGATCGGTATCCTCGCATCGCTGGGCACGTTCATCCTTCCGCTACCGGCCACAGTCTTCGGAATGGGGAGCACGACGGTCCGCGGAGTCCTCTACGCGGCGGAACTGGTCATCGTCACGCTGGTCGCGATTCCGATTCTGGCACGTCAATGGTTGCGGCTGCGCCGGGAAACATCGGATGTTCCGCGATACACGAACAGCTTTGTCCAGTGCTACAGCGTGGTGTATCTATGCGTCATGGCGGTGCTGTGGGTCACCGCGTTGCCCGGCTTCTTCGGCGCCGTCGACGGTCGCACAAGCGAGGGAGACCCCGTTGGGAACCTGTGGTACACCCTGGGGTGCTTCATTGTCGCAATTCTCTGTGCTATCGCCATATTCACAGTGCCGCAAAGAAGAGCAGAAGAGCGCAGGAACACTTCCACCGGAGAATACGCAGCGACCGACGCGGCATAGGCAACCGGCTCATCCGGGGAGACAGACCGCAGGGTGCCGCACGAGCCGGAGAATGTATCGGTGTCAGGGTTCGAAGTCGTTTGCGCGGGTGACCGAAGTGGTCTGCACGATGCGATTTGTCATCCGGATGTCCGGCCCGGTGCGGGCTGCGTAGCTGGCGTTTTCAGGGCTTTCCCGGATGTGACGAGGGCGTTGATGGTGGGTTGGGTAGGTGCATGTCGGGTGAGGCCGCGCGTGAGGAATTGGGGCACGTGGAGCGGGTGTTCGATCGCTCGCTGCCGGGTACGACCGGCAGATCGGTTGGTCGGAACGCTTCCTGCTGGGTGATGCCCGCCGGTGGGCGGTCGGGCAGGCCCGCGGGGTGGTGGTCGAGATCGGTGTGGGCAGCGGGTTGAACTTGCCGCTCTGCGGCGCCGGGGTGGCCCGCGTGGTCGGGGTGGATCTGTCCGAGCCGATGCTCGCGCTCGCGCGGTCGCGGGCGGCGGCGGTGCCGGTGGAGCTGCGCCAAGGTGATGTGCAGCAGCTCGACCTGCCCGAGTCCTCGGCGGATGCGGTGGTCTCCACCTACACCTTCTGCACGATCCCGAATCCGGCGGCCGCTGCGTGGCGGGTGCTGCGCCCGGGTGGGGTGTTCGTGGCGGTCGAGCACGGCCCGGCCCGGTCCCGGGCGCTGGCGGCGGTGATGCGGTGGGTCGAGCCGCTGGCGGTGCGGATGGCGGCGGACTATCTGACCCGTGAACCGGTCGGCTACCTCACCGATGCCGGGTTCGGCATCGACTACGCCGACCGCACGGGCCGCGGTGGTGTCGTGTTCCGGGTGCGAGCCGGAACCCGGATAGACCGGACCGATCAGGCCACGGCCGGGTGCAGCAGGGCGGCCAGTTCGGGTGGGGTGGACATGGTTTGGCGCAGGCCGACGTCGGCGCGGCCGGTGTTGCCTTCAGGGGCGATTCCGGCCAGGGAGCCGGGGGCGGCGACGATGATCCGGACGATCTGTCCGAGGGCTTCGCGGCGGTCACGTTGGCGCACGGCCAGGGCGAACATGGCGATGTGGTTGCGGGTGTGCAGCCAGGGGTCGGGCTGGGACAGGATGTGCGCGCGTTCGAGGTGAGTCCACCGCTGTTCGTCGTCGGCAGCGGTCTTCGCAGCCGCCATCTCCTGTTGGTAGCGGATGCGGGCGGCGTGCGGGATACGGGGCATGGCAGAACCTTCGGTACGGAGGTGGTTAGTCGCAGCAGTCGCAGTCGTGACCAGTGCTGCGGCCGGTGGCGGTGAGGGCGGCCGGTGCGGGGCAGCAGGTGTCGCCTTTCCAGGCGTTGGTGCCTTCTTTCACGGCGACGACGGCGATGACCAGCGCGGCGATCGGGTCGGCCCAGGACCAGCCGAACAGGCTGTTGAGCAGCAATCCGACCAGCAGCACCGCCGAGAGGTAAGTGCACAGCAAGGTCTGCTTGGAATCGGCAACCGCGGAAGCGGAGCCGAGTTCGCGTCCGGCGCGGCGCTGCGCCCACGACAGCACGGGCATGATCACCAGGCTCGCGGCGGCGAGCCCGATGCCGATCGGGGAATGCTGGGCCTCGCCGATGCCGAGCAGGGCGCGGATGGAGTCGATGGTGACGTAGGCGGCGAGGGTGAAGAAGGAGAACGCGATGATCCGCAGAGCGATCTTCTCTCGCTGCTCCGGATCGCGGCCGGCGAACTGCCACGCCACCGCCGCCGCGGAGGACACCTCGATGACCGAGTCCAGGCCGAACCCGATCAGCGCGGTGGAGGACACGCGCGTGCCTTCGGTCAGGGCGATGATCGCCTCGATGACGTTGTAGGAGATGGTCGCGGCGACCAGCCAGCGGATCCGCCGCGCCAGCACCGCTTTGCGGTCCGCGCTGGGACCGACCGTTACCGCCGACGGCATCGAGGGCATCCCGAGCGAGGCCATCAGCAGCACCCCTCGGTGTCGGAGTCCGGGCAGCAGGCCGGATCGACCGCGAGCACCAATCCGAGCAGATCCTCGAGCACGACCGCGATACGGGTGTCGGCCAGCTCGTAGCGGGCGCGGCGGCCCTCGGGGACCGCGACGACCAGTCCGCACCCGCGCAAGCACGCCAGGTGGTTGGACAGGATCTGGCGCGTCACCCCGATCTGCTCGGCCAGGTCCGAGGGATACCCCGGTGCTCGGCGCAGGTTCAGCAGGATCTGGGTGCGGGTCGGGTCCGACAGCGCGTGCCCGAACCGGGCCAGGGCGTCGGTGTGCAGCACCGGCAATGTCTCCATGAACCTGACATTACACCCGAATCTGTATTCATAAAAGGATGAATCATTTCGAGCGGAGAGCTATGACTGGTAAAGACCTGTATTCAACTGGTCTGCATTCCCCCGAATCACCTCGTCGAGTCGCGGCCGGTTTCCCTGGTGGAGTAGGTCGTCCAGCTCCCACCAGCGTCGCCCCATACCCGGGTCAAGTGCTTGGCGGAGAAACCGAGTGCACCCGGGGACTGGCCGAGAGCCGCGTGGAGACGGACACGAAGACCGCAGTGCCTTGCGAAATCTTCTCCCGGCTCCCGCATCCGCACCCTTTCGTAGCCTTCCCTACCCCGCTTCCAGCGTCGATCGCGAAAGGCGGGCACCTGATCATCAGCGAGCCGCTGATGATCGTGGGGATGCTCATCGCTGGCGCCAACGAGTACGAGCAGATCTGCTCGACCGCCGACCCCCAGGCGCGGCGGCTGAACATAGCTCTGGCCCCCAGGGTCCGCTGAACGTCGAAAATTGGTCGAGACCAACATCTTCCGTGGGATGGCGGTGCCAAAGTGTCATGATCAACGGTGGTTATGGGTGCCCGATGTACCCAGTCAGGAGTGCTTGCGTGCCACGTGAAATCGATTCCGCGGTCTTCCCGCATCTGGAGGCGGACCTTGACCGTGTCCGTGACGTTCTGGGCCCCCTACAGCTGGAGGGGAGGCCGGAGCTGACCGCGCTCACCGACGAAGGGCCCGACGCCTCACGCCGCCTGGTCCGGCCCACCTTGAGCTTGCTGTCGTACTACCTGCTCACCGAATCCCGCGATCCCGGCCGACGAGCGGGCGGTGCGCGCCGCGGCCGCTGTGGAGTTGCTGCATCTGGGTTCGCTGTATCACGACGACGTCATCGATCACGCCTACCAGCGTCGCGGCCGCCCCAACGCCAACGCGGTGTGGGGTTCGCACATGGCCGTACTGGGTGGAGACTCGGTGACGTTCGCGGGCATGCGTATGCTGGCCGAACTTGGACAGCGCGAAGTTCTTGCGGCGACGACCGCGGGCGAGCAGATGTGCGCGGGCATGGCGCTCGAGGGCGCTGACCAGTATGTGGCCTCCCGCAGTGAGCAGGCCTACCTGGATGCGGTCGACGGTAAAACGGCGGCGGTGCTGTCGCTGGCCTGCCGGGTGGGCGCGATGCAGGCCGGCCGCCCCGAGGAGGACGAAGAGGCGTTGGCGGGGTTCGGTCGACAGTTCGGGTTGGCCTACCAGTTGTATGACGACATCCTCGATCTGACCTCGACCGCCGAGGAAATGGGCAAACCCGTCAACGCGGATCTGCCCGAGGGTATCTACACCCTTCCGGTGATCCGCGCCGCGGCCCGCGACCGGGACCTTGCTCGCCTGCTGCGCAGCAGAATGACCGGTGAGCAAGCCGCACATGCTCGCGAGCTCGTCCTCGCCTCCGGTGCCGTGGACGAGGCCCGGGCGGTGGCCGAGCAATTCCTGGACCAGGCTGCCGGTCGGCTCGCCGCCGTGCCCGTCGATCCGCGCGCCCGCCACGCGATGAGCGCCTACGCCCGGTCCATACTCGACCGGCTAACTCCGCTGCCTGCGATTCCCCTGGAGTCGATGCAGCCACCCGACACCGACAGTGATGCGCTCGTGCAGTGGTTGCGGAGCTGGGTGGTGGACACCGGCCTGGCGCGCACCCCCGCCGAGGCCGATTATCACCGATGGACAGGAGCGATCCCGGTTGTGGCACAAAGCTTGGCCCCAGCAGCGGACCCGGCCCGTGAACAGACCTTTGCCGCCGTGTTCACGCTGGCTCTTGTGTTGGACGACCTGTTCGAGGATCCGCAGCTGACCGACCCGCAAGCCGTCACCTCACTGCGGCGGGGTCTGGTGGCTGTGCTGCGCCAGGACCCGCAGACACCGTGGCGGCACGGCGCCATCGCGACTGCGTGGGCGAGTTTGTGGCCGCGGCTGCGGGAAGGCCGCTCGATCGGTTGGCAGGAGCGGTTCCTCGACGGCTTCGTGCAGTGGTGCGAGGCCGCCGAACGCGAAGCGCACCATCGCATCAACGGCTACATCCCGCCCTCGGCCGACTACCTGCCGTTGCGGATGTCGACCGGTGGGCTCGCCCTCCTCGTCGCATGCATGGAGGTGTACCAGGACCGAGAACTGCCGGCGACGCTGCGTAGCCACCCCGTCATCCGCCGTCTCGAGGAATTGCTGTCCTTTGTGGCGTTCGTGGAGAACGACGTGGTGGGGTTGGACCAGGACGAGGCCGATCGCGTCCCCTACAACCTGGTTCGCATGATCCGTCACGAGACCGGCTGCACCCGTAGTGAAGCCGCCGAACAGGTACAGCGCCAAGCAGCCGAGCACCGCGCCCAGCTCGAAGCGGTGACCCGCTACCTCCCTGCGCTGCTGCGAATGATTCCCGGCCTGTCCGGCCGGAGGAAAGACTATGCGCAGATATACGAGAAGATGACAACCTCCACCTCCGCAGCGCCGGACCTGGAACGCTTGCGCCGCGAGCTCTACTACCCGGCCGCCGAACCAGCTCAGGTTGCGCGGTAAACCCGCGCAGCCGGTCCGGGATGCGAATTCCGGGCAGGCCGGTCCGTGAGTATCACGTGCCGTTCAGTCTGCGGTGGACTCGGCTCGCAGGTAGCTGTAGACGGTTTCGCGGCTGATTCCGAACTCGATGGCCAGCACGGACTTTCGTTCCCCAGGGGGTTCCAGACTGTATCGGCCGAATTTCGGGCGGATATGGCGTAGTGGGTTGGTAGAGCAGAAAACGACCGTAGTGCAAACGACTTCGACACGCAGACCAACCTGCACCCGCCTGCGCGGGCCACCGAACCGCCAGGTCATCTATGCACACGACTTCGGACATTCACAATCGGCGCGCGGACCATCACGAAAGGCCCTCGACCGCAAGGAAATCAGCGAGCAGCGGCACGACCGTTGTCGGTGCATCGAGCGGAATGATGTGCGCACAGCCGGGAACCACATGATGGACCAGGTCGTCGGTGATGGGGGCCAATTGCCGGGCTAGCGCGTCGCCCACGGGATGGGCGCCGACGGCCTTGAAGGTGCGCTCGCGGCGCTACGCGCGTGGGCCGAGGAACACATGGCCGAGATCGACCGTGCCGACTCCGAAAGCACCGCATGACTGGGATACGCTGTACCCTAATAGTTTTGGCTGGTAGCCGGTCGATCAGGGTCCCAGCTGGGATGTGTTGGTTCGGCGCTTATGGCTCCAGCGGCCGGGGTCTGCTTCCAGGGCCGCGCGGTCCCAGTGGCCGAGTTCGGCTGCGGCCGCATATGTTGTGTCGAGGAACTCGAGTAGCGCCCGCTCCGGCTCGGCGGCACTACGCACCGCCTCGTATGGCAGCAGAAACTGGCGGTTGTCTCTGCTGTAGAACGCTTCGCGCGGTTCGACGCTAGATTCGGCGAATCCGTCGGGTTCCGGATATGCGTAGGCGTAGAAGGCGCCCTCCGCACCACCGCCCGGCCAGAATCCGCAGCTGCTCAATTCGTGCGAGTAGCCCTCGACCATCACCCAGTCGCCGCAGTTGGGAGCACCACCCGGGTGTTGCGGCGCGGTCCGCCCGGAGAACCGGGTACATGCGAGATCCATCGCTCCCCAAAAGAAGTGCACGGGGCTCACCTTGCCGATGAAACGTGATCGGAACTCGTGCAGGACGCGGTCGGCGGCGACCAATTGCCGCCAGAACGTGGTGGCGGCCGCCGCATCATAGGACCGATGCTCGTAGTCGTCGGCAAAGGGAATCGCCGGATCGACCTCGTTGGGTCTGGCTTGGATCCGCACGGTAATTCCGAGTTCATCGAGGGCGGTGATGGTTTCGGCGTAGAAGACCGCGACCGGTTTGGGTGCGAGCGCAACCCGCCGGGTGCGACCATCGCTGGACCGGACGTGAAGCTGATGGTCGGCGAAGTCGAACTCGATGTCGAACGAACCCGCCGCATGCGGAATAGCAGAGGTGGTCAGACCACGCGGGCTGACGTAGAGCGTGACCTGCCACCAGTGGTTGACCAACGGAGCGTGGGAGAGCCTGATTTTGCCGACAATCTGGGTCCACATATGCAAGGTTTCGCGTGTCGGAGTCCAGTCATCAACTCGCAATGCCGGCCACGCCCGCAGACGGGGAGTGAAATCTGTGTCCTTCACTGCTCCACGCACCTCCTTGTTCTTCGGAAAACTTCCCTTCGATCATCGGGCGGCCCGCACGCCGCCAGTCACAATTTGGTCGCCGCATCTCCTGTACAGCGCTCTTTCACATGAACGTACCTTTGGGCGGTTGCTTCGGACGCCGAACCTCCAATACCGGAACCACCGGCACCCGCCCGGGGTCGGCAACCGTCCGCCTGGCACTCACTACCGCCATCACCGGGTACCCGGTTCGGGTCGGCGCACCCTTTCCACCTACCGGCGCCGGGCGGGCAGCGCGCGTTGCGGGTCCCGCCGCGTAGCGGCACGAAGTGGCGGCCGCCATGGACGCGACCGGCAGACCGTATCGGCGCGAGGGAAATGTAACGGCACGCAATAGGCATCGAAGTTGCGGGCGTGTCGCCGGTTGGGACGGATACTCGGCTCATCCACGCAAGAAGGACCGGAACGATGCACGTGAAGAACATGAGCCTCGGCAGTCTGCTGATCCTGGCCTGGTTGATCGTCGGGGTGATCGCGGCGGGCCAGCGCGACTACTTCGACAGCGGCCCGATCAACTGCGCAAGCTTCGGCTCGATCGCGCTGACGGTCGTCGCCGGTCCACTGAATTACCTGGGACTGAATCCCAAGATCACGGATTGCAATGTGCCCCAGCCGAGTCCGTAGCGAACCAGCTAGGGCGCGTCCGCTGTCGCGGTCGACCAGGTCTTCGGCCGACGATTCGCGGAACGCTTCCAGCACGCATTCGACCGTATGCCGACGGGCATCGGAGGCGAGCGGCGTCGATCTACCCATATAGACAAATAGTTTAATATGTGCTTATTTTAGTTACATGTCAGCCGATCATCAGCGCCCAATGGCCCCTGCCGCATGACCAACGGCATGTACTCGCGATACGTTGCTCTCGGTGACAGCCAGACCGAAGGCGTCGGTGACGGCGACGACCGAACCGGGTTGCGCGGCGTGGCCGACCGCCTGGCGGACCGTCTCGCGGCGTCTAATCCCGAGCTGCGGTATGCCAACCTCGCCGTGCGCGGCAAGCTCGCCGGACAGGTCCGTTCCGAGCAGCTCGAAGCCGCACTGCGGTTGCGCCCGGATCTGGTCACCGTGGCCGCCGGCGTCAACGACCTCTTGCGCCCCGGTTTCGATGCCGACGAGGTCGCCGGCCATCTGGACGCGATGTTCGCCGAACTCACCTCCCACGGTGCGGTCGTGGCCACCGTGACCTTCCCGGAGGTCGTGCGGATCACCCCGCTCGCCCGCCCGATCAGCGGCCGCGTCAGGGCACTCAACCAGCGCATTCGAGCATCTGCCGAACGCCACCGCGTCATCGTCGCCGACACCGCCCGCCATGCGGTGGTCACCGATCCACGACTGTGGAGCCCCGACCGGCTGCACGCCGGCCCGCTGGGCCATCAGCGCATCGCCGACGCGCTCGCCCACGCCCTGCAACTGCCCGGCAGCGATGACAGCTGGAGCAGGCCCCTGATGCCGCCACTACCCGTGAGCGGCTCGTTGACCGACGAACTCCGCTGGGCAGCGACCTTTCTCGGACCGTGGATAGGACGCCGCCTCACCGGAAGATCCTCCGGCGACGGCCGCACCGCTAAGCGGCCCGACCTACTGCCGGTTCGCGACCGGGAGGGCACCCAGTGCGATCCGATCGCCGATCTGCCTCGAGGGTGACCACCGGCGCGGAGCTTTGTCCGGACAAATTCGTCAGTGCCGCACCGTGGTGTCGAAAAAGTGCCGGGAGGCTCGATAGACGTGGCGACCCAGCTCGACAGGCCGCCCCGAGTCGTCGAAGGCGACGCGCTGCATCGTGAGCAACGGCGCATTGGTGCGCTCGTCCAGCAGCTGCGCCTCCGCGCGGGTAGCGCTGCGTGCGCCGATCCGCTGCCGCGCGAGCGCGATGTGGATCCCCTTGGCGCGCAGACATTCATAGAATCCGTTCGCTTCGAGCTGGTCGGGCGCCGGTGCGTATTCCGCGGGCACGTGATTGGTCATGATTGCCAGTGGTTCACTGCCCGCCCGACGCAGTCGGCGAAACGTCACGAAACGTGCGTCCGCGGGCACGCCCAGCTCCTTGGCGATATCGGCGTCCGGCGTACCGAGCTGGTAATCGAGCAATTCGGTGGTCGGCCCTTGGCCTGCGGTGAGCAGGTCGTCGTAGAGGCTGGTCAGCTCGACAGGGCGGCGAACTTGGCTCTGCACCACTTGGGTGCCAACCCCTCGCCTGCGCGCCAGCAGCCCCTTGTCGACGAGGGCCTGAATCGCCTGGCGGACCGTCGGGCGGGATACATTCAGGCGTTTGGCCAGTGCGACCTCGTTTTCGATCCGGTCGCCCGGCGTCAGTCGCCCCTCTATGATCGCTTGCTCGACGGCTTGCTCGAGTTGGAAGTACATCGGCACCGGGCTGTTCCGGTCGATGGGGATATCCAAGGGCGCGGACATCGGTGGCTCCTCGGGAAAGGGTCGGCTCCGGCGCGTTCATCGTAGGCCTTTTCAGGCCGCTCGGATGCCGAGTTGTCATTAAGTCAGTATGTCACGACAAAGTCTTGACAACCAGAATGTCGTGGCGCACAGTCGGAGCAGCGGAAACGCAGTCCTCGTGTGCCCCGAACCCGAAATTCGCGCCGTCGCTGACTGGAAAGGCCTGATCCGATGACCGAAGCCACGCTGACCGCCCCTCCCACGATCACGCCGCCGATCCGATCGTATGCCGAACTGTCCGAGGTCCGCGCCGCCGATCCCGCGGCGATCGCACGGGCGTTCGAGGCGCGCAAGAGCCGGGAGCTGGTGCGCGGTAACGGCCGGTTGATGATCATCGCCGCCGACCATCCCGCGCGCGGAGCACTGTCTGCCTCCGGCGACCCACATGCGATGAACGATCGCAAAGAACTGCTGGACCGGTTGGTCATGGCCTTGAACCGGCCAGGCGTGGACGGCGTGCTCGGCACCGCCGACGTCATCGAGGACCTGCTGCTGCTCGGAGCGCTGGAAGACAAGGTCGTGTTCGGCTCGATGAACCGGGGTGGCCTGGCGGGCGCGGACTTCGAACTCGATGACCGGATGACCGCCTACACCGCCGCCGCCACCGCGGCGGCGGGCCTCAACGGCGCGAAGATGCTCAACCGGTTCGATCTCACCGACCCCGGCACCCTGTCGATGATGACCGCGAGCGCGGCCGCCATCGATGAACTCGCCGCGCACGGATTGGTCGCGATGCTGGAACCGTTCATGTCGCACCGCCCGGCAGGTCCGGGCACCGGGGTCGTCAACGACCTGTCGCCGGATGCGGTGATCAAGAGCATGCACCTGGCGCAGGGCCTGGGCTCCACTTCGGCCTACACCTGGTTGAAGCTGCCCGTCGTCGAGCAGATGGAACGCGTCATGGACGCGACCACCTTGCCCACGCTGCTGTTGGGCGGTGACTCGCAGACCGCACCCGAGACGACCTACGCCCGTTGGGCGAAAGCCCTTGCCCTGCCGGGTGTTCGGGGGCTGGTCGTCGGTCGCGCACTGCTGTATCCACGCGACGGCGACGTCGCCGGGGCCGTCGACACAGCCGTGTCCTTGGTGCGGTGACCGCGATGCGCAGCAAGCACTACCTACCGGCCCGCAGTGCCGTGAGCGACCCGTGTCTTGTCGCGGTGACACCCGAGTCCGCGGGGTGGGACCACACCAGCCTGCACGTCATCGAGCTCGGCGCTGGAGGGGCGTATCGAGCGGACACCGACCACGACGAGGTGGTCGTGGTGCCACTCGCCGGCTCGTGCACAGTGACCTGCGGTAGCGATACATTCGAATTATCCGGCCGTGCAAGCGTTTTCGACGGACCGACCGATTTCGCCTATGTCGGTTGCGGCAGCTCCTACACGGTCTCCAGCACGGCAGGGGGGCGTTTCGCACTCGGCGGCGCCCGCGCACACCGGCAATTGCCGTTCCGGTACGTGGCGGCGGCGGATGTGGCGGTGGAACTGCGCGGCGCCGGGAACTGCAGCCGTCAGGTGCACAACTTCGCCACCGCCGACACCTTCGAAGCCGAGTCGATCATCGCCTGCGAGGTGATCACCCCTGGCGGGAACTGGTCGTCGTATCCGCCGCACAAGCACGATGAATTCACCGAGACCGAGACCGCGCTGGAAGAGATCTACTACTTCGAATTCGCCCGCGGCGCCGGCGACTCACCAGGGTTCGGCTACCACCGGGTCTACGGCACGCGCGAGCGTCCCATCGATGTGCTCGAGGAGGTCCGCGACGGCGACGTAGTGCTGGTGCCGCACGGCTATCACGGACCGTCGATCGCCGCTCCCGGCCACCACATGTACTACCTGAACATCATGGCCGGTCCTGGACCGGAGCGGGCCTGGCGGATCAGTCATGACGCGGCCCACGCGTGGTTGCGCGACACCTGGGCGGATATGGTCGTCGACCCGCGGCTTCCCATGCACACGACCGACTACAGCGCTACCGCGCCTGATCGCCTCGAGGAGGAACCATGACCAATACCCGCGAGATCGGCCACTGGGTCGACGGAAAGCCTTTCACCGGAACCGCGTCGGTGACCGCGCCGGTCACGAACCCGGCCACCGGACAGATCACCGGACGGGTCCGGATGGCCGACGTCGCGGACGTCCGCACCGCCATCGACGCGGCCACGGCAGCATTCCCCAGCTGGCGCGACACCTCGCTGGCCAAGCGCACCGCCATACTGTTCCGCTTCCGCGAGCTGCTCAACGCACGCAAACCGGAACTGGCCGCAATCATCACCGCCGAACACGGCAAGGTCCTCTCCGACGCGCTCGGCGAGGTAACCCGCGGCCAGGAAGTCGTCGAATTCGCCTGCGGCATACCACATCTGCTACAGGGCGGATACACCGAGAACGCCTCCACCGGAATCGACGCCTACACGGTGCTCGCGCCACTCGGCCCGGTCGCGATCATCTCTCCGTTCAACTTTCCTGCCATGGTGCCGATGTGGTTCTTCCCGATCGCGATCGCCGCCGGGAACACCGTGGTGCTGAAGCCGAGCGAGAAGGATCCGTCGGCGTCGCTGTGGCTGGCGCAGCTGTGGGCCGAAGCGGGTCTGCCGCCCGGGGTTTTCAATGTCGTCCAAGGCGACAAGACCGCTGTCGACGAACTGCTCACCAACCCGGCCGTCAAGGCAGTGTCCTTCGTCGGTTCCACCCCGGTCGCGCAGTACGTCTACTCGACCGCGACCGCCGCGGGCAAACGAGTCCAGGCCCTCGGCGGCGCGAAGAACCACGCGGTGATCCTGCCCGACGCCGACCTAGATCTGGCCGCGGATGCCATGGTCAACGCTGGATTCGGCTCCGCGGGCGAACGCTGCATGGCGATCTCGGTCGCTGTGGCCGTCGGCGAAATCGCCGACGAGCTCGTCGCCAAGATCGCTACACGCACCCGCACCCTGCGTATCGGCGACGGGCTCACCGACGCCGATATGGGTCCCCTGGTCACCGCCGCCCACCGCGACAAGGTCCGCGGCTACGTGGCCTCCGCCGAAGCCGACGGCGCCACTCTCGTCGTCGACGGCCGCGCCGTCGACGCTGATGACGGCGGCACCGATATCGACATCTCCCAAGGCTTCTGGCTCGGCCCCACCCTCATCGACCACGTCACCCCGGACATGAGCGTCTACCGCGACGAAATCTTCGGCCCGGTGCTGTCGGTCGTGCGGGTCCAGACCTACGACCAGGCACTGGAACTCCTCAACGCCAACCCCTACGGCAACGGCACCGCCATCTTCACCAACAACGGCGGCGCAGCCCGCCGCTTCCAGAACGAGGTCGAAGTCGGCATGGTCGGCATCAACGTCCCGATCCCGGTTCCCATGGCCTACTACAGCTTCGGCGGCTGGAAAAACTCCCTGTTCGGCGACACCCACGCCCACGGCACCGAAGGGGTGCGGTTCTTCACCCGCACCAAAGCGATCACCAGCCGCTGGCTCGACCCCAGCCACGGCGGAGTGAATCTCGGCTTTCCCCAGAACGCCTGACACTCTGATGCCAGCGTCTCCCGGGCCACTGTCGGGCCTGGGGCACTTCGCCGTCCCCGGTCGCATCCTGGGCGATCGGGGACGCCTTCACTTTCATCCCGCGCCAACTGGACCTGGATCGAACAGGTGAGGCAGGTGGGATGAGCGAGTTTGTACGGGTGGGTGACGCAACGTGCCCGCGCAGTACTCGATGTCGAGCCACGAAGAACAGAACGTAATCGACAGGATTATTGTGCATATTCATGACGTTCATTGTGAACATTCACCAAGGACCTTTTACTGTCTGCATATAACGATCTGAAAAACACCGAATGATCCAAATGGGGGAGCCACGGTCCACGGCCCTGTGATGTGATTGGCTCGTTCCGAATCCGGGACGCGTCACATAGTACAACCGAGGATATTGTATGACCTCCAGAATTATTCGTCCGCTCGCTGTCGCGGCGCTCGCACTATCCGCCACGGCTCTCAGCGGCGGTATCGCCTCCGCGGATGCCACCACGGCCACTCCCGTCTCAGGCTCGGTGGAAGTGTGCCTCCCCATCCCGGTCGGCCAAATCGAGCTCAGCTTCTGCCTGTAACCAGCTGACCCGATTTGCACGCGGCGGTGGAGAGATCGTTCGTGGTACGCAGGATTCCGCGTTTCCAGTCCGGTGTCGCCACCCCGCGTGCAACCCTCCGATGCCACGGCTTTCTAATTCGCGCTCCAGGTTGCGTCTCCGACTGTTCGGCAATGTCACCGCTCCCGTCGGTTAACCGGGTAACTGCCTTCGCCGCTGAGCACGCGTATTTCACGCTGACCACGGCTACCGCGCTTGGTGGGAGAGTGGCTGAGACCGGCGGCGCCCGCGCGGAGCAGCGCTCGCGTCGGTTTCGTCCAAGACGGCAGCGCCGCCCGTCCTCAGGCTGGCGAGCGGCGGCCCGAGACGGGGCGTCGAGCTGACGCCCGGGCCGCCTGTATCAGCTGGACACCGGCAGTTTCCGCCGTCCATTCGCAGGAGGATTCTTTGACACGTGAACTGGTCTACACGGGCTTCATGTCGCTCGATGGAGTGGTGGACTCGCCGGGCGGCAAGGTCGAAGAGCACCGCAGCGGCGGCTGGGTGTTGGACACCGAGTTCGTGCCCGAGGCTTTCTCGCTCAAGGCGGAGGAACTCGCTGAGACGACAGCGCTGATGTTCGGCCGCCGCAGCTACGAGGCGTTCGCTGCGATCTGGCCCGATTCGGAGGATCACATCGCGTACAAGGAGCTCCCTGAGGCCGCATCTCACGTCGTCGATTTCGCTGGTCTTTTTGTACGGGGCCAATGCGGCGGCGCGGGTGATGACGTAATGGCGGGGCCTATTACTGCTTGGGTGTGGCCGGGGGAATGGCGGCAATACAGACCGTAAGGTCGTTGCACAGCCGACGTTGTTCTTGTGCGGACAGCGGGGAGAACATTTGCCGTTCGATGGCGCGCACGGCCACGCTGGCGGCGTGCAGTTTTTCCTGCCCGAAGCTCGTGAGCTGGGTGGGCAGCACGCGACCGTGGGAGGCTCGCTCGGGTCGGGTGAGCAGTCCGCGATCTTGTAACCCGCGGAGGACGAGGTTCATCGATTGGCGGGTGACGAACGCGCCACGGGCGAGTTCGGCGTTGGATATCCCGGGGTACTGGCCGAGCAGTTCGAGGCAGGCGTATTGCGACACGGTCAGTTCCAGCGGGCGCAGCACCGCGTGCATCGCGGAGTGCAGCGCGGCCTGGGCCTGTTTGAGGACATAGCCCACTGACTGCTCTAGTTCGCCCACTGTCTCCTCTTGACTCATGTCAGTATGTTGACACAGACTCTGTGTGTCAACATGTTGACATGCTGGGGTGCGATCCTCCCGAAAGGGTGCGGTCGCCCGGCTTTGGCTCGATATTCACGACGGCAGGGAGCAACGATGGCTGAGACCCGTAACGAGGCGGACGATATCGACGACATCAACCGGCGAACACGCAGCAGGAAGACACGGCCTGCCACCATCTGCAGCAGCCACGCCGATATCCTGGACAAGAAGGGCTACGCGCACCTCGCGTCTCTGGGGCCCGACGGTGAGCCGCAGTCACACCCGGTGTGGTTCGACTTCGACGCCGCCCACGGGCGGCTACTGGTGTCGACCGGCACCGACCGGCAAAAATACCGCAACATCGAGCGGGATCCGCGGGTGTCGGTCTCGATCCTCGATCCTGACGACCCTTATCGCTATCTGGAAGTTCGCGGCCGTGTCGTCGAGATAGAGCCAGATCCCGAGAAGGCATTCCTGGACCGGTTGGCGCGCAAGTACCTGGATCTGGATACCTACCCCTACGAGCAGAGACGGAATGTCGAGCGGGTGATCCTCCACATCCAGCCGGATCACGTCGTAGCCTGACCTTGCGCCCAGGCTTCGCAGAAACGCTTCTGGGGCGCCGCCGCGCGGCACGATGATCCGATCGATTCGGCCTGGCGTCCCGAGCTGAAGTTGCCCATGATCCCGTTGAAACCGTTGAGTGCCAAGCGAACTGATCGGTTGTGCCGCATGATGTTCGATTCGTGACCGATGAGTTGTCGAAACGCCTTGTGCCGGACGAGTTGTGGGCGCTGGCCGAGCCGTTGTTGCCCGAGTTCGCCCCGCGCCCGCACGGTGTGCGATCGGTGACCGCTGGACGGCGGCCCCGGAGAACTTCAGCGACCAAGCGATCGTGGACCACGACTCCGTCTCGGAAGAATCGGTCGACGAGCGCCTCGGCGTCGTCCGGGTGAGGCGTCTCCCAGCGGGCACCATCCAGCCAGAACGTCCGGCGGGTCACGTCGGGCAAGACGATCCCCCTGTCGACCAGGGAGGGAGCGGCCACCGCCCGAAGGGACGTGCCGACCGCGAACTGGATGCCGACGAAGGTCGCGCCTTCCGGAAATCGTAGAACGATCCCCGCTGTCCCTTGCACGATCCTCTTGCGCGGGGTCCAGCCGTATCAGAGCGGGAGACCTGCCCGGATGCGCACGACGTGACGGTAGGCGGCATCGCATGTTGTGTCCTGGCGGCGCATCCGGACCGTTCGTTCGGTCAGGGCTCGGCGCTTGGAGCTGCAAGCGGCGGCGCTCGGCCGGCGCAGGCTGGTGGGCGATTACTTCGAGGCTCTGCCTCCGTTCGTGCACCCGGCGGACGAGTTCGCTCCGGTCGAGGATGGTTGATGCACAACACATCTCGGGTTCCACAGGATTCGAGTCGACTGCCTCCGCGCGCGTGAAACAGGCCGGGCGAAATGCCGCTTGTGGACCGTTCGTCGCAGATGCTGACCGGCTGCACGGAGAACGCTTCTCCGCCTCGCGCGCGGATCTAGCCTAGTCCGCGCTGCACAGACACGATCGACCAACTCGCCGGACATCGCCGGGTCGACCACCGTGACGTGCTCGGCACGAAACTCTGCGCGTTATAGGAGATTTGCACGGATGGCGGCAATCGAGTACCTACGGACGGATGGCAATCTGCCGCCCGTCGGTGTGGTTGATCGGTCCCCGATCACCCCAGCGAAAAAGGTGGTATTCGCGGCGATAGCAGTGGTCGGTGCAATCGCCTGGGCCGTTCTCGCCATCGCACGCGGGGAGAACGTCAATGCGGTGTGGATCGTGATCGCGGCGGTGTGCACTTACGTGACGGCCTACCAGTTCTACGCCAGGCTGATCGAACACAAGATCACCAAACCACGGGACGACCTGGCCACACCCGCCGAGGCCATGGAAAACGGCAAGGATTACTTGCCGATGGATCGGTGGGTCCTGTTCGGGCACCACTTCGCGGCGATAGCGGGCGCCGGCCCCCTTGTGGGCCCGGTGCTCGCCGCGCAAATGGGTTACCTGCCCGGGACCATCTGGATCATTGTCGGAGTCGTCCTCGCCGGTGCCGTCCAGGACTATCTGGTGATGTGGGCATCGACCCGGCGCCGCGGCCGCAGCTTGGGGCAGATGGCCCGCGAGGAACTCGGGGTGGTTGCCGGCGTCGCCGCGACCATCGCGGTCCTCATGATCATGATTATCCTGCTCGCGGTGCTCAGCATCGTCGTGGTGAACGCGTTGGCGGCCACCGAAGGCCCCGACGGACGACTGCACGGCGGGAGCCCATGGGGCGTGTTCAGCATCGCCATGACCATCCCGATCGCCTTGTTCATGGGTGTCTATCTGCGATTCTTGCGGCCCGGCAAGGTCGGTGAGGTCTCGGTCATCGGATTTGTCATGTTGCTCTGGGCGATCGCATCCGGCAACTGGGTGGCCGGATCCCATTGGGGGCAAACAGCATTCACACTGCCGGGCACAACTATTGCCTGGTTCCTGATCGCCTATGGTTTCACCGCAGCGGTTCTGCCCGTGTGGATACTGCTCGCCCCACGCGACTACCTCTCTACGTTCATGAAGCTCGGCACCGTCGGCTTGCTCGCCGTCGGCGTGGTTGTCACGATGCCGGTGCTCAAATCGCCCGCGGTCTCGGAATTCGCGCACAACAGCGAGGGTCCCGTCTTCGCCGGTGGCTTGTTCCCGTTTCTGTTCATCACGATCGCATGCGGTGCGCTGTCGGGATTCCATTCACTGGTCTCCTCCGGCACTACACCCAAACTGCTGGAAAAGCATTCCCATATGAGGATGATCGGCTACGGCGGCATGTTGATGGAGTCTTTCGTCGCGGTCGTTGCTCTGATCACCGCGAGCATCCTCGATCAGCACGTGTACTACGCGATGAACACCGCTGGATTGCCCACCGCGCATGCCGCCGCCACCCATGTCAACAGCCTCCTTCCGGGGGAGACCCCGATCACCGAAGCAGCGCTGACGCAAGCGGCGCACGATGTCGGCGAGGACCGGATCTACTCGCGTGTCGGCGGCGCGCCGACACTGGCGATCGGCATGTCCGAAGTGCTGCACAAGTTCATCGGCGGCACGGGGTTGAAGGCGTTCTGGTACCACTTCGCGATCATGTTCGAGGCCCTCTTCATCCTCACCACCGTCGACGCGGGCACCCGCGTCGCTCGATTCATGCTCTCGGACTCGCTCGGGAATCTCGGTGGGCCGATGTGCAAGTTCAAGGACCCGTCTTGGCTACCTGGCGCCTGGTTGTGCGCAGCGATCGTGGTCGCCGCGTGGGGCTCGGTGCTCCTCTTGGGCGTCACCGATCCGCTCGGCGGAATCTATACGCTGTACCCGCTGTTCGGCATCTCCAATCAATTACTCGCCGCTATCGCGCTAACTGTTGTCGTGGTCATCCTGGCGAAAAAGGCGCTGTTCAAGTGGATTTGGATCCCAGCTATTCCGCTGGTCTGGACTCTCGCCGTGACGACGACCGCGTCGTGGCACAAGATATTCTCCTCGAATCCCGAACTGGGGTACTGGAGTTTGCACAATGACACCAAGGTATGGCGACGCAGTCTCGAAGTGGCGCGGGACGCACAGACTGTGGTGCCGCCGGCCACGGATCTCGCAGGCATGGACAAAGCTATATCCGACGCCGACAAAATAATGCGCAACACCTTCATTCAGGGCACCTTGGCGATCGTTCTCGCGGAGCTCACATTGGTCGTCGCCGGAGTCGGCATTCTGGTCTGCGTGCGGGCGTGGCGTGCAGGCGGTGGGCCGAGCAGTGAGTCGTCGGACGTCCCATCCAAGATCTTCGCGCCGCGCGGGTTCGTCGCGACGCCGGTGGAAAAAGAAATTCAGGACAGGTGGGATGACCTGCGGTCGGGTAGTCGGTTCTGGCCGTCGCGGACAGGTGCGCAGAGTGCGGGGCCAGCGCAACCGCACACCCCGCCGATGGCTTCGACACCGCATGCCGGTCGGCTACGGCCGGACTCACCGATCCGGCACGCCGGTGGACGACCACCTGAAGACGCCCGTCGACGGCCACGCGGAACAGATCCAGCCGCGTAGCGCGCAGAATATTTCGCTCGCGTGCAGAGACGGCTGTCGCATGCGATACCCGATCGACTCAGATTTTGTGCTTCGACACAGAATTTTCGCCACTACCAGCTTACGCTCCTTCCCTATATAGTATTGTTGCTCGATCGTTACGCAAGGAAGGCTCGCTGGAAATGCGGGATTGGAGTCGAGAACGACGCGATAACGCCGATGCAATTGTCATGCTGACATTGACGCGGCTAATTGCGAGCGATCTGGACGCGGGTTTGGACGGTCCCGGCGCGCGTCCTGCCGCCAGACGATTGCGGCGGATGCTGGGAGCGCAGGCAGTCGGACTGGCGGACCTGTCCGGTGTGGTGGCCTGGTCTGGCGTCCCCCCGCCGGCCGATGCGGTCGCCGAGCTGACGGCGAAGGCGCTGCACACGGTCAAGCCGGCTGGCGACGCCTACCTGTCCGCCGTGCCGCTCACGGTCGAAGAAGAACCGGTGGGGGTATTACTGGTATCCCGGGCAACGACCCCGAAGGGCACGCGGGTCGCGGCCTGGCTGGTCGAATACGTGCTCGAGCATGTGCGTTTGCAGGCGTCCGCCGAGCGGGCGGCTCAGTCCGAGATGCGCGCGCTTCGTGCGGAAATGTCGCCACATTTCGTCTACAACGCTCTGACCGTGATCGCCGCGCTGGTGCGCTCGGATCCGGACCGGTCCCGGGAGATGATCCTCGACTTCGCCGACTACGCCCGTTACAGCCTGGCTCAGCACGGCGCATTCACCACCGTGGCAGATGAATTCCAGGCGGTCGAAACATATCTGGCGCTGCAACGCGCCGTAATGGGCGATCGGCTCCGGGTTCAGGTCCGTGTGGTGCCGGACGTCCTCGCGGTGCCATTGCCGTATCTGGTGCTGCAACCACTGGTGGAGAACGCGATTCGGCACGGAGTCGAGCCACGAGGACGCGGCGGCGCCGTGCACGTGCACGGTGAAATCGACGACGGCGACTGCCTCATCAGTGTCGAAGACGACGGGGTCGGGATGGATCCCGCTCGCGCCCAGTCGATTCTGGCTGGAACCAATTCCGGGAGCGTGGGATTGAGCAATGTGGATCGTCGGTTACGCACCGCGTACGGCCCCTGGTACGGCCTGGTGGTGGAATGCGAACGCGATGCCGGGACAAGGGTGCTCGTCCGAGTGCCCCTGTCACAGCCAGGGGTGACGCCGTCATGACAGATTCCGTGCGCGGTTTGAACGTGCTCGCAGTGGACGATTCGCCGTCAGCGCTGGACGATCTCGTGCGGCTGCTGCGCGAGGCAGGCGGGATGGGCGAGGTACTCGCGGCGGGCGATCCGATGATCGCGCTCAAGATGATCCAGGCCGGTGAGTTCGACGCGATCTTCCTGGACGTCTTCATGCCTGGACTGAACGGATTGGAGTTGGCCAACCTCCTCGTCAGGCTGAGTCACCCCCCGGCGATCGTCTTCGTCACCGCCCACGATAGTCACGCGGTCACCGCCTACGGCATCGGCGCGGTCGACTACCTTCTCAAACCCGTTCGCCCGGAACGGCTCTCGGCAGCGCTCGGCAAGATCCGGAGAATCCTCCCGGGCTCAGCGGCCGGCCCAGCTGAGCCGAGGCTCGTCGACGCGCTCTCCGCCCTGCGCGTGGAGAGCGCCGGCTCCACACGCTACATACGGCGCAGCGAAGTTCTATTCGTAGAGGCGCACGGCGACTACGTTCGGTTGCACACCCGCTCCGGGGTCCACCCGTACCGAATGCCGATCTCGCGCCTCGCCGAATACTGGGAGGACAAGGGCTTCATACGGACGCACCGCGGATTTCTCATAGCGCTCGACGCCATACGCGAACTGCGCAGCGATTCCGTCGGCCTACTCGCCCACACGGAACTCGGCGATGTCCCCGTCAGTCGTCGGCAGGCCCGCGACCTGCGTGATCGCCTGCTGCAGGCCGCGCGGAATCGCGAGGTGGGCGGTCGCTGATGACGCGCCGGGTCACCGTGATGAGCCCGCAAACGCGGCTGGCACGCGCTCGCGGCCACCGTCACCACCGGGTACCCGCTCCCGCGCCACTACTCGAGGCCGACCGGGCAAGGCGCAACTACCATGCGCAGCGTCGACGCGCCGTGCCGACATTGACCGCGCTGTTCCTCGTGCTGTTCGGCATCCCCATGTTGGTCTACTTGTGGCCGGGTCTGGGCGACGTGCGGGTCTGGGACATCCCAGTGTCGTGGCTGGCTCTGTGGCTCGTGCCCTATCCCACGTTCGCACTGCTCGGCTTCTGGCACCTGAGGCGCGCGGAGGCGGTCGAGTCGAGACCGGATGGCGCAGCACGTAGTGCAACGGTGTCGGCCTTCGGCGAAACCGAGGACTGTTGATGTTCGGATTGATCGCGGTGGCGCTCGTGACTGCGACGACCCTCCTCATCGGACTACGCGGGGTCGCCGCCATGCGAACCACGTCCGACTTCCTGGTCGCCTCGCGCCGGGCCAATCCGATGCTCAATTCGGCCGCGTTGGCGGGTGAGTACATTTCCGCGGCATCGTACTTGGGAGCGGCGGGATTGGTGGTCAAGGCCGGTGTCGGATCGCTGTGGTATCTGGTGGGTTTCGCTGCCGGCTACGTCGCCATGCTGGTGCTGGTCGCGGCCCCCATACGCCGCTCGGGCGCGCTGACGGTACCGGATTTCGTGGAGGCCCGGCTCGCTTCGCCGGTTCTACGCAAGCTTTCGGCGGTGGTAGTGCTGGTCATCTGTGTCCTGTACCTGGTGCCGCAGTTCCACACTTCCGGACTGATACTCGGTGTAGTCAGCGGAACCCCGTACTGGTTCGGCGTTGCGCTGGCCGCGCTGGCGGTAGGTAGTACGCTAGCGCTCGGCGGTATGCGAGCCGCGACTTACGTGCAGGCTTTCCAGTTCGTGCTCAAGACTGTCCTTTTCGCGGTGCCTGCCGTCTGGCTACTGGTCAGCGTGGGTGCCGCCGTCCGTGCGGAGGCAGTTCGACCAGCCGAGTTCACACACTTCGAGCAGCAGACCACGGTCGTCTTTCGCGACGATGTGACCCTCCACCTCGTGGAGGCCGTGCCTTCGGCAGGGCTCACCGCGGGAGCACACCACTTCTCGGTTGGGCAGACCGTGATCTTCCCCGCCGGCGCGCCCGCGCCCGAGCTAGGCGGGCACACGGCTTTGGGTAGTTCAGACTGGCAACGGCCGCTTTTCGACCTGGGTAATTTCGGATATCCACTGCTGAGCACGCTGAGCGTTCTGTTTGCGACCGCTCTGGGCACGATGGGGCTGCCGCATGTGATCATGCGTTTCCACACCAGTCCGGACGGCCGATCGGCCCGCCGGGCGGCAGCCCTGACGGTCCC
This sequence comes from Nocardia sp. NPDC051787, assembly GCF_040681325.1. NCBI lineage: Bacteria > Bacillati > Actinomycetota > Actinomycetes > Mycobacteriales > Nocardiaceae > Nocardia > Nocardia sp. NPDC051787. The sequence goes on along the minus strand of NZ_JBFAYO010000038.1, from coordinate 1,011 downwards.
GCTGGTCGGACTGTTCTATATCTTCCCCGGAATCTACGGTGTGCTCGGCGGGGTCTTCCTGCCACACCTCTACTTCTCCGGCGGCACCGATACGGTCGTGGTCGCTCTGCCGATGCGTGTGAACACCGGATGGCAGGGGATCGCACAGACCGGACTGCTCACTGCGGGAGCATTCGCGGCCATCCTGACCAGTTCACTCGGGCTGTTGCTGGCCGCATCCGGCGCGATCTCACACGACCTCTCCCGAGGTGGACTCGACAGAATGCGCATCACTGCAATGCTGTCGGTAGTCCCTGTGCTCTTCCTGGCTCTTCCGGTCGCGAACCTGGATGCGGGCATCCTCGTCACGTGGGCGTTCGCTGTCGCCGCGTCGACCTTCTCCCCGCTACTCGTCCTCGGCATCTGGTGGCCGAGGCTGACCGCTCGTGGCGCGATCGCCGGCGTGGTCGTCGGCCTGTTCATCTCGTCGGGTGCGATCGCGCTGACACTGTTCGCTCCGTCGCTGTCCGGATGGCCTGCTGTGCTGGTGACGCAGCCCGCACCCCTTTCGGTGACGTCGGCCTTCCTCACCATGATCGTTGTCTCGCTGCGGGGGCGACCTCCGGTGTGGTCGGAGACTTCCATGCTGGGCCTGCATCTCGACGAGCCCGACCGTTGGTAATTGCTCGGCGTCCGTTCGTCGACCGTTCGTCGTAGAGATTTGCGGTTTGTCCGACATCGACGCGTTACTTCAATTCCTCGCCCTAGTGTGATCGCCGTCATCGAGACCTACGGTGCAACCCCTCGGTACTTGCCGTCGCCATCCTCGAAATGGCATGTGCCGACGTATGAACTGGCAGATCAAGTCTGCCGACCATCGGTATAGGCGCTGCCGCGTTCAACCGGAATGAGGCGCGCTGTTCGGAAGAGAAGGAAAATGGCGACAATCGAATATCTGCGGACCGATCCCGATCTGCCGCCTGTCGGCGTGGTCGACAAGTCCCCGATCACTCCGGCCAAGAAATTGGTCTT
>NZ_JBFAYO010000037.1:0-68649 GCF_040681325.1 Nocardia sp. NPDC051787 | reverse complement strand
CGCCGCGATCTGGCACAACCACACCATCGGCGCACCGATCACCCGGTCACTGACCGCCTACGATCACTGACCGAGCTTCGGACTTACTCGTCTAGATGCGCACCTGTCGCGTATTCGCTCGACGCCTGATCCGGGGTGTCGGCAGGGACGGACGCGGTGACGTCGGGGAAGACTTGTCGTGCCGCGGCCAGGTGTGGGTCGAGGGAGCCCCGCTCAGTCGAAGTGACCCGAGCGGGTTCTGCGTGGGTAGCCGGAGTGGCCGTCTCGGGTTGTTCCGGTGGGGCGTACACGGCGATGACCGGTGCACCGAACAGGTGGGCGTAGGCGAACGCCGCGAGGGCGGCGGCACCGTCGATGTCGTCGTCGACGGCGAGGACCACGGGACGTTGATCCGGGAGCTGGTGGGGCTGACCCCGCCAGACGGTCACGGGGCAAGTGGCGTGCTCGGCGACTGTTGTTGTGGGGGAGGCGCCCGCCAGCACGTCGGGATGACCGAGGACGACCATGCGGGCATCCTCTCCCACAGTGGCCAACACGTGCGCGGCCGGTCCGTCGATCAACTCACCATTGATCTCGAGGTCGGGATAATCGCGGCGCACGACCGCGACGGCGTCGTCGACGACGGTTGTCGCGCTGGGTTGAGCGCAGGCCGCCAGTTCGGGTTCGGTCGGTGGAACGTCCGCCGACACGTCCCGAGGGACGGTGGCGATGTAGACAATCCGCAGAGGGCAGTGCAGCCGTTGGGCGAGGTGGGCGGGCCATAGGGCGGCGGCGTGCCCGATCGGCGCTTGGTCGACGGTCACCACGATCGGGGAATGCCCGTGTGCGGTCATGTGGTCCTCTCGTCGGGTTCCGGCCCAGCCGCCCGGTGGCTCAGTGGCCGGGTAAGGCCTGCGGGGCACAGATCGCATGGATAGGGGTGGCCCTGAGCGAGTCTCTCCGGCGGTCATCGCCGCCGAGTGCCGTCCGTCGGCGATACATCGCGCGCACTGGACATCGTGCGGGTCAGTAGGTAGGTGCCCAGCCCGAACAACGGCCAAGGCGGCGGGTGGTGAAGGCGGCGGTGTTCAGGGTGTCCCGGCCCAGCCGGTAGACCGTGCATGGGCCCGGGATGACGCTGACCCGCAGCAGCGGTCGGTGTGGCAGTGCGTCGGCTGCGCCGTGTGGCTGGGCCAGCTTCCCGGTTCCAGAGTGGTCAGCTGTGTCCGTTTCCGGTCTCGGTCTTCTTGATTTCGATATGTTTCTCCGGGGTCTGCGATTCGGACACCGGCACGGTCACCGTCAAGATCCCGTCGGTGTAGGTGGCATCGATGTCGTCTTCTTTCGCGCCGACCGGAAGGGGAATCGACCGGTAGAAACTGCCGTAGTGAAATTCCGAGCGGGTGTCTTCTTCCTTCCGTTCCGTGCGTTCGGCCTTGATCGTCAACTGACCTTCCCGGACGCTGATGTCGACGTCCTTGGCCGGGTCCACTCCGGGCAACTCGGCCCGCAACGTGTACCGGTCCTTCTCCACATGCTCCTCGACACGAATCATGTGACCTTCGAGTGACGTCCAGAGGGGCTGTGACTCCAACCGGGCCATCAGATCGGACCAATCGGGCAGGGCAGGCCAGGTCGGCAACAACGCCCGGCGAGAGGAAAGGGCGCTCATGGCGTAACTCCAGCGGATAGAGAGCGGTTGATGACTCTTTGATTCCACGCGGCGCCCGCACCGAGCAGTAGGGCCTACAGTCCTTCCTCCGAGGACTCCTGTCCCAGGATTGAAATCCCTGTTCAAGGAACCGATCCGCCACCATGCTCATTGTCCGCGACATCTTCGGGGCGCGTTGATGTTGTTTTGTATCGGGGTTGGCTTCGCGCCCGGACGTCGACTGGGTCACCGGCGGTTGGTCCGTTCATAACGCCGTTCGAAGTCGGCAGCGGAGCAGATCGGCCGGCAAGTGCAGTCCCGGTCCCGCAGCGGACGCTGGATCAGATCCACAGTCCCCGGCGCCGGACCTCATGTCGGACTTGTCGCCGCCTTGTCGACCTGGTTGTGCGCCAAGGTGAACAGCGCTTCGTCCTCTTGGGCGAAGTGCAGGGTGAGGACCGCGTCGAGCCCGTACAGGGTGGCGCGCAGATCGTCGATCTGGTCGGCGCGGATTCCGTCTGGGGAGCCATCGAGGTGGCGGCGGATCCGGTCGACGAGACGTTTGATCTCGGTGTGCTCACGGCTCATCGTCACCATCGCCTCCGGGTCGCGCAGGTAGTCGGCCAGCGCCGGATAGAGCTGCGACTCCTCGGCATGTTCGTGCGGCAGTATGTGCTCGACGAGAAGATCGAAGGCGCGCCGGACCGCCGCGTCGGCGCTCAGGCCGGGACCGCCCGACAGCGCGTCGGCCGCTTGCCGAACCGAGGCGCGCGCGGTCTGCAGCCGGTCGTGCTCCCGCGCGAATCGAGCGATCAAAGGGTCGATCGCGGTGGTGCCGCGACCACGATGAATCCGTAAGGCCCGCAACGCGTTCAGGATCACCAGGACATCGATCCCCTCCTGCACCAGTGCACCCGCGGCGGGCACAAGTAACCCGAAGGCGGCGGCGATCATCGCCGCCAGCGACAACGTCATACCGGTGACCGCGCTCTGCACGGCCAGCCGATGCGACCGCTGGGCGACCTCGACCGCGTCGGCGAGCCGATCGATGCGGTCGTCGACGATCACCGCGTCGGCGGCCTGCACCGCGGCGGTGGACCCGCGCGAACCGAGGGCGACGCCCACATCCGCCGCCGCCAGCGCCGGGGCGTCGTTCACACCGTCACCGACCATGACGGTCACCCCGTCGCCGCGTTCCGCGCGGATGGCCGCGATCTTGTCGGCGGGGTCGGCGTCGGCGACGACTTCGGTGAGTCCCAGTAACTGTGCCACCTCGGCGGCGTTGTCGACCCGGTCGCCGGTGAGCAGCAGCAGCCGCCGCAGGCCAGCCGAGCGCAGGCGGCGCATCGTGCGTGCGGCGTCGGCGCGGATGCGGTCACGCACCAGCAGTGCCGCGGCGGGCACACCATCGACGCACACCCATACGAGGACCGCCAGATCCAGCCGGGCCCGCCGCTGGGCGGCTCGAGCCCAGGGCGGGAGCTCGGTCCGCGACGGCAGCCGCCCGACCCGCACCCTGTGACCGGCCACAATGCCCGTCGCACCCTGGCCGGGTTGCTCCGAAACATCCTGTGCGGCGACGGGTTCCAGCCTGCGAGCCGTGGCTGCCGCGGTGACGGCGTTGGCGAGCACATGCGGTGAGAACCGTTCGACCGCGGCGGCCTGTCGCAACACCTGGTCGGCGTCGGCACCAGGAGCGGTGACGATGTCGATCACCGTCGGCCGGCCCACGGTGACGGTACCGGTCTTGTCCATCGCCAGACACCGTGCGCGCCCCAGAGTTTCGAGCGCTGCGCCGTCCTTCACCACCACACCCGCCCGCGCGGACCGCGACATTCCGGCCGTGATCGCGACCGGCACCGCCAACAGCAGCGGACAGGGGGTGGCGGTGACCACCACAGCAACAGCCCGCACCGGATCTCGTGTCAGTATCCATGCCACACCGGCGATCACGAGCGCGAGCGGCAGGAACCATACCGCGACTCGATCGGCCAGCCGTGCCGTCGGCGCAGCCGTGGCGGCGGCCTGCCGCGCCAGCGTGACGATTCCGGCATAGGTACTCTCCCCCACCGTGGCAGAGGCACGGATATCCACGGCGGCACCGGCATTCACCACGCCGCTGCGTACCTCCGTGCCCGCGCGGCGCACCACCGGGACCGACTCTCCGGTCAGTGCCGATTCGTCGAAAACTCCCGCCATGGTGAGCACTCCGTCGACGGGCACCGTCTCACCGGGCAGTACGACCACGACATCACCCGGTGAGATCTCGCTGGCCGCAACGGTTTCGATATCGCCAGCATGGCGCCGATGCGCCAGCACCGGCGCGCGCCCCAATAACGCGGATAGGTCGCGCCCGGCTCGGCGGCTGGCGTACGCCTCCAGTACCCGGCCGGTGGCCACCATCAACGCGATCAGCGCGCCCGCGAAATACTCGCCGACCGCGGCGGCGCCTACCAGCGCAACCAGTGCGAGCAGATCGGCGCCGTAGCGCCCGCGCCGAAGATCCTGGAAGACCCACACTGCCGCGGGCGCGAGCGCGACCGCCGTGGCCGCGAGCCACAGCATATCGGCGACCTCCGCACTGAACGGGCGTGCGACCAGCCCAGCGGCGCCCAACACGCCGATCACAGCGACGAGGACCGCCTCACGAAACACCCTCCGCGCCGTAGTCCTCGGTGCGCTCTCTGCCGTGCTCATGGAGTCTCCTCGATCTCGAACCGCGGCACCCGGGCACCTCTCTCGGCACTGCCCGCCCGCGAGAAGCGCTTCTGCAAAGCGTCGGCCGCCACAACGGCGGGTATGGCGGACAGCGCAGCGAGCGCACCGGTCCCGGTCGGGCCTGCCTGGTCGAGCAGGTGGGCGAGCTGTGGGATGTACAGGAATGCGGCGAGCATGCCCAGCTCGGCGAGCACGGCCCACAGCAGCAGCCGGTTGGTGCCCAGCGGCATCCGCCAGGCCGGCCGGACCGTGCTGCGGCAGGCGAAAGCATTTGCCACCTGGCCGAAGACGATCGCCGTGAAGGCGGCGCCGGAGCTCGCTGCCAGCACGGGCCCAGAAGGGAACGACTCGCACGGTCGCCAGCCGGCGGCCAGGAACGAGACGACGAATACCGCCAGACTGATGGACGCCTCCACCGGGCCCAGGACGCCGAACGCCCGGGTGAACAGCTTCCGGTCGAGCAGATGTCCGCGCGCCGGCGGCCGGTCGAGCACGTGCGGCGCAGGCGGTTCGGCGCCGAGCGCCAGTGCGGGCAGCACATCGGTGCCGATGTCGAGGGCCAGCACCTGCAGCACGCCGATGGCGAGCGGAAACGTCCCACCGGACAACGCCCAGACCACGAACGGAGCCAGTTCGGCGACGTTGTCGGTGAGATGGTAGGTGAGGAACCGGCGGATGTTGGCGAACGTCGCCCGTCCCTGTTCGACGGCGGCCACGATGGTCCCGAAATCGTCGTCGAGCAACACCAGATCCGACGCCTCGCGCGCCACATCGGTGCCGGACTTGCCCATGGCGACGCCGATGGCGGCCTCGCGCAGCGCGGGTGCGTCGTTGACGCCGTCGCCGGTCATCGCGACGACGTGGCCGCGCGCTTGCAGAGCTCGAGCGATGCGGAGTTTGTCCTCCGGCGTCACCCGCGCGACGACGGCGGCGTCCCGGTCCAGCAACTCCCCCAATTCCTCTGGCGTACTGGGCAGCTCGTGACCGGTCAGCACGGGCGCATCCGAACCGCCCAGACCCACCTCACGGGCGATCGCACGGGCGGTCTCCGGATGGTCGCCGGTGATCATGACGACTTGGATACCGGCGCGGCGGCATGCGGCCAACGCGGCGGCCGCTCCCCGGCGCGGCGGATCCTCGAGTGCGACGAGCCCCAGCAGAGTCAGTTCGGCTTCGGCCTCGTCCGCTGTCGTGGGCAGGGGGCCGGTGAGCTGCCGGTCAGCCACCGCGATCACCCGCAACCCGCGCCCGGCCAGCCGGTGCAGCGCGTCGGTCGCCTGCGGTTGCGGCAGGCAGCGGGAGAAGATCGCATCGGGTGCGCCTTTGACGAGTACTCGGTCGCTGACGACGACCGACATGCGTCGCCGCCGCGCATCGAACGGGTGTCGGGCGCGTTCGGGATGCGTACCGGCGTCCTCGTCGACACCGGCGCGACGGGCGAGGACATCCAACGCCGCCTCCATCGGATCGCCCTGCGCGACCCACTCTCCGTTTCGGTGCGCGACCCGCCCGGAAGAACAGCGACGGGCCGCACGGGCCAGCTCCAGCAGCGCATCCAGACCATCCGGCGGCGTACAGGTCACCTCCCCGGTCGGTTGGTAGCCATCTCCGGAGATCGTCGCCGCCCCACCCGGCATCCAGACCTCGACCACCGACATCTCGTTCCTGGTGAGGGTTCCGGTCTTGTCGGTGCAGATGAGCGTGGTCGAGCCGAGGGTCTCCACGGCCTCGAGATGGCGGACCAGCGCATGCCGCTCGGCCATCCGCTGCGCGCCGATCGCCAGCGACAGCGTCACAGTCGGTAACAGCCCGCACGGCACGACGGCCACGGTGACGCCGACGGCGAACAGGAACCCATCGGAGGCGGGGGTGCCGACCAGCAGCGCCAGCGAGAAGAACACGACACCCACGACGATCGCGACGGCGGCGATGATCCGCGAGATCCGATCCAGTTCGCGCCGCAGCGGCGTGAGTGCCGGTCGCTGCGCCTGGGTGAGTTTCGCGATGCCGGCCAGCCGGGTCCGCTCCCCGGTCGCCACCACTGTTGCCTGGGCTTCGCCCTCGACGATGAAACAGCCCGCGTACACCCGGTCTCCCGTACTCGGATGTTCCGGCACGCTCTCCCCGGTGAGCGCCGAGGTGTCCACTGCCAGCGCATGTACCCGATCCAAGCGCAGATCCGCCGAGATGCGGTCGCCCTCGGCCAGTAAGACCACGTCGTCGGTGACGAGTTGATCGGCGGGCACCTGGACGACGGTCGCGTCGCGCACGACGGTGACCTGGCGGGGCAGCAGGTTGCGCAACCGCTCGGCGGCATGCTCGGCTCGTTGCTCCTGCACGAACGCGAAAAGCCCGTTCAGCACCACCACGACGAACACCGCGATACCCAGCTGCGGCATACCGGCCACGAATGCCAGCGCGCCTGCCACCCAGAACAGCAGGGCGAAGAAGTGCACCATCTCGCCCGCGAACCGCCGCCAAGCCGGAGTCGCGCGCCGCACGGGCAGCGCGTTGCGCCCCTCCGACTCCTGCCGCCGGGTCACTTCCGCGGTCGTCAGGCCGCGTCGTCCGGTAACCAGATCGACCGCGCTCATGCCTGCGCCTCGCTGCCGCTCGGCTCCGGTACGACCGCGAACGCGGCGGTGTCGATGGCTCGCTTGCTGCGCTCGCTCATGAGCACATCCGCCGGGCGACCATCTAGGCCCCGAGCCTGCGATGGGTCTTCTGGTGACGGCGGTCGGGATGACGGCGCGTCCACCGAACCGCGATCAGCAGCGCGACCATACACAACATCGCGGCGACCACGATGCCCACGACCACGACCGCGATCACTTCACCGGTAGCCATACCTGTTACGTCCTTCGTGCCGCAACGTCGACCACCGGCGCGTGCGGTGGTCCTCCGATCCGAGTGTGCGCGACACCGCGTAGCGCCGCGCGGGGCAAAAGCATGAGAAGACCAGGACTTTTGCCCCTTTCTGCGCCCGTTGCAGACAGCGTCTCGGCAGGCTCGAATCTGCCGTCTACGGCGCTGTCTTCGCATTACCGCCCAGCAACGGCGTCGGGAACATGGGTGCTACAGCTGGTACCCGATCCGGCGCAGTTGCTTCGTGCGGTCTTCCTGGTCATCCTGTGTCTCCACACCCACCGGGGGTGGCGCTGTCCACAATGCCTCTCTCCCCGCGCCCTCGGGGCGAGGCGAGCAGCTACTCCGGCACGGAGCTGTGATCGACCGTCCCCGCCAGACGGCGCGCGGCATCTTGGACCTCGTCGGTGAGCTGCCGCAGTCGTGGGGTGATCGCGGCGATCGGAGCGACAGGAGAGCGCAGGTCACGCGCCTCGTCGGGCAGTTGGGCGAGGTCGGCTTCGAACCGGGCGCGTCCAGCCGCGACGGCCTCCATCGGACTGACACGCTGTCCGTCCCGCATGATCGGTTCGAGCAGTGGGTAGGTCCCGTCCGGCCGGGGTTCGTCACGTCGGGCGATCACATCACGCATCCCGTGGCCGCGATAGACCTGCTTCGGTCCGGGCAGCGTGGCTTTGCCGGTAGACAATTTCGCGACAGCACGGCCGTCATAGGCGACGAGTTTGTAGGCGCTGTCGAGGTAGGGCGCATCGGCGGAGACGCCCATGCGGGTCCCGACGCCGACTGCGTCGATCGGAACCCGATGCGAGACGAAAGCGGCCAGGTCGTTCTCGTCCAGCCCGCCCGAAGCGAAGATACGCACCTCGGGCATACCGGCGCGATCGAGCATCCGGCGGGCGCAGACGGCCAGCGCGGCGAGGTCGCCACTGTCCAGCCGGATAGCCGCATGGCGATGCAGACCGAGATGGTCGATGACCTCGATGGCGTGGGCGACGCCGCCGAGTGTGTCGTAGGTGTCGACCAAGAAGGTGGCCTGTCCGGGATGGTCGGCGACGAAGGCGTAGAAAGCGTCGAGCTCAGTCGGGAAGGCCTCGATATAGGAGTGCGCCATAGTTCCGGCCGGACGCAGGCCGTACCGGCGGGCTGCCTCGACGTTAGAGGTCGCGGTGAAGCCGACCATGCCCGTCAGGCGGGCAGCGGCCAATCCGGCCTCGATGCCCTGAGTCCTGCGAAAGGAGAAATCCACCAATTCGATTCGGGCCGCTGCCGCGATGCGGCAGCGCGCCGCTTTGGTGGCGAGTGTGGTTTGCAGGCTCACCTGGTTGAGCAGATAGGTCTCGACCAATTGCCCCTCGGCGATCGGCGCGGTCACCTCGTAGATGGGTTCCCCCGCGAACACCATGCGTCCTTCGGGTACGCCCCACACGTCGCCGCTGAACCGGAGCGGGGCGAAGGACTCGAGGCTGTCGTCGTCGAAGCCGATGCTTGCCAGGTAATCCAGATCGGCGGGTGTGAAGCTGAACTGTTCGAGCCAGTCCAGGCAATCGGAGACACCGGCGGCGACGAGAAACCCGCGATTGGCAGGGAGCTTGCGGACGAACAGGCTGAAGGTAGCGGGCGCGATCATGCGCCTGCGCAGGTAGCTGGCCGCCATGTTCAGCTCATAGAGGTCGGTGAGCAATGCGCCGGGCATGTGTCGAGCATGTTCGCCTCGGCAGTCCCGGTTGCAGAGGCGAAGGTCCTCACCCCTCGGCCGAGGTGGGCAGGCTGCGGATGACCAGGGCCGAAGATCCCCACCGAAAAGGGTCGATCGGCCGACCCGGTCCGGGGACATCGGGCTCTAGGCGCGGGGTGGTCACCAGGACGAGGCTGATGGCATGTCCCCCAAGAGCGACCCTCTGGCAGCGTCGGTGTACAACGCGCACGAATGGCTCAACGCGGTCGCCGAAAGAATCGGCACCGAGGACGCCGACTTCGTGCATCGGGTAGTGCGTGCCTGGCTGCACGCTGTACGAGACCGCATCGGCGTCGTCGGCTCAGCCCATCTGACCGCACAGCTGCCCGGAATTCTGCGCGGCATCTACTACGAGGGCTGGGTGCCGAGCCACACACCCGTAGAGCACCGTGTCGCGCCGTTCCTGGACCAGTTCGCCCATGAAGCCGGTGTCACCCGCGACGAAGTACCCCGCCTCGCCGGCGCGGTCACCGACACGCTGACCGACCGGTTCTCCCCTGGGCAACTCCACCGTGTCTTCGCCGTGCTGCCCGAGCGCCTGCGGGCGGTGTTGCGCGGCGAGACCGGCGTCGAGACCGCTGACCGGATCGCCGCGGCAGGGACCGTCACCGACCGGCTCGACGAGCTCGAGCATCGGCTGCTGTTGCTCGGTGACGCCATCGCGGTGCTCACCCGCGGCCTCGAACAACTGCCGATCGGTGATACCGGCGACGAACGCCGGACCACCGCCGCGCAGCAGGCCCATCGCATCCTCATGGCCGAGCATCTCACCACGACATCCTCCGAACAGCAGTAGTCTCACCGGCATCGGCGCCTTCCGCCGACGGGCCGCCTCGCTACCTCATCCGAGAGGGTGTCATCATGCTCGATGCCTCGGCCACGCAAAGCGACCACCGTGTTATCGCCCCGCACGAACCGTTCGCACAACTGCGCGAGACGCACACCGGCCTCGTGGTCCTGTGCGGGGATCGCGCCTACAAGGCGAAGAAACCAGTCGTCACCGACTTCCTCGATTTCGGCACACCAGAGAAGCGGGAGCTCGCCTGCGCCCGCGAACTCGAGCTGAACCAGCGCCTCGCTCCCGATGTCTACCTCGGTCTGGCGCACCTGACGGATCCGGAAGGCGGCCCCGGCGAACCGATCATCGTGATGCGCCGGATGCCGGACGCGCTGCGCCTGTCCGCGTTGCTCGCCGACCCGACCCGGATGCGGCCGAATTATCCGCGCTCGCAACAACTCTGGCGCGATTTCACGCCACGGCACGGCGCGGCGACGCTATCGACCGCGCTGGCACACCGGCGCAGCTGCGTCGGCGCTGGCATGCCCTGCTGCAGCCGTTGCGCGAACACCCCCGCGAATCGATCGATCCGCGCGCCCTGGCTCACGCCGAAGACCTTGCCATGCGCTACATCGACGGCCGCGCACCGCTCCTGACGGAACGGATCGCGGATGGACGCATTGTCGACGGGCACGGGGATCTGCTCGCGGAGGACATCTTCGTCCTGCCCGACGGCTTCCGGATCCTCGACTGCCTCGACTTCGACGACGAATTGCGCTATGTCGACGGTCTCGATGACGCTGCATTCCTGGCCATGGACCTCGAATTCCTCGGTCATCCACAGCAATCCGGCGCGTTCCTGGACCACTACCTGCGCGCGGCAGGTGATGCACCGCCGGAATCACTACGCCACCACTACATCGCGTATCGGGCCATGGTGCGCGCGAAGACCGACAGTGTCCGGGCAGGACAGGGCGATGCGGAGGCGGCCGGACGTGCCGGGCGGCACATCGAGCTCGCAATACGCCACCTCGAACGTGGCGCGGTCCGTCTCGTGCTGGTGGGTGGTCTGCCCGGCACCGGCAAATCGACCGTCGCTGCCCGGTTGGCGACAGCGACCGGAGCCGAGGTGATCTCCAGCGACAGCGTACGCACCACGCTGCGCGCCACGGGAGCGATTACCGGGGCCGCGGGCAGATTCGGCGCAGGGGCCTACGAGCCGGCCGCTAAGGCGCTGGTGTACTCATACCTGCTGGACCGGGCTCGGGAGCGGCTCGAGCACGGGGTTTCGGTGATTCTGGATGCCAGCTGGACCGACGCGGACGAACGAGCCCTGGCCACCGCGGTGGCAGATCGGACTTGTTCCGATCTCGTGCCGCTGCGGTGTGCCTGTCCCCGGCCTTTCGCGGCGGAGCGCATCGGCACCAGACCTCACGGTGATTCGGAGGCGACGCCTGCGATCGCGGATGCCTTGGCGGCCACGGCAGCGCCATGGCCCGAGGCCACCGTGATCGATACAGCAGGTCCGATCGACGACTCGGTCGCCGCGGCGGTGTGTGCCTGGCGGGACGGAATGGCCGAGCCTTCTGCCGCCCTCAGGCGTGGGTGAGCGGCTCGCGCAGCGGCTGATCGCTGTGCAGGCGGGCGATGGCGTCGGCCAGCAGCGGGGCGATCGAGCAGACCTCGATCGGCGCGGCCGTGTCCTGATGTGCGACGGAGTCGGTCACCACGACGCGACGCAGGCCGAGGTCACGCAGGCGCGTAGTCGCCTCGACCGTCAGCGGCCCGTGCGTCGCGGCCACGACGATGTCGCTGGCATGGTGGTGCAGCAGTCGCACCGCGGCCTCGACGGTGGCTCCGGTGCAGATCATGTCATCGACGATCACCGCCTGACGACGATCGATATCACCCAGGATCTCCACGGCGGTGACAGCCGTGCCACTCTCGCGGAACTTGCGCACCAGCGCGACCGAATCCGGTATGGCCGCCGCGTATTGCTCGGCTAATTTCGCGGCACCGAGGTCGGGGGCGACGACGACGGTGAGCTCGGACCGCGCTGGGGAGATTCTGCTCGACAACAGCGGAACCGCGGTCAGTGTTTCCACAGGTATCGAACAGATCGCTTCCATCGTGGAAGTGTGTGGATCGACAAACACAAGGCGCTCGGCGCCCGCGTTCGCTATCGCGTCGGCGGCGACCCCGTACACCCAAAGCCTGCCCCGGCCGGGTGCGGCGATCCTGGCGCGCGTACCCAAAATACGGCACGACCGCGGTCACCCGGGCGGCTCGGGCTCGCCGGCACGCGTCGAGCAACAGCAGCAGCTCGACGAGGTGGTCGCCGACCGGCGGTGCGGTCGGCTGCACCACGTACACGTCGTTTCCGCAGACATGATCGACGATCGGGCGCACTTCACCATCGGGAAAGCGGTCTATCACACAGTCGGCGGGACCGATGTCGAGCAGTTCCGCGACAACCGAGGCGAGCAGCGGGTTCGCGCCGCCGGACAGAACGCGCATCGATGTCATGACGGTATGTCCCTCGTCGAGCCACTCCGGTCGTGGACCGCGGATTCGGGCGCCAGCTGGTTGACCAACCAGTCGCGGGCGAGTTCCGCGACCTTCTCCAGTGCACCCGGTTCGTCGAACAGGTGCGTTGCGCCGGGCACCACCGCCACTGCGGTCTCACACGACATCTCCTGTGCCGCGAGACGGTTCAACTCCAGCACGACAGGGTCGTGTCCGCCCACAATCAGCAGGGTCGGTGCGCGCACCGCGGCGAGAGCCGCCCCGGTCAGATCGGGCCGCCCGCCGCGCGACACCACCGCGGCGATGTCCACGCTCGAATCGGCAGCCGCCCGAAGCGCGGCGGCGGCACCTGCGCTTGCTCCGAAGTAGCCGATCCGCAGGCCGGTGACATCGCGCTGACAAGACAGCCAGTCGGTGACGTCGACCAGTCGCCGCGACAGCAGCTCGATGTCGAATACCCGTGCCCGATGGACCTCCTCTTCCGGAGTCAGCAGGTCGAAGAGCAGCGTGCCCAATCCGGCTCGATTCAGCACGTCGGCCACATATTGATTGCGCGGGCTGTGGCGGCTGCTGCCGCTGCCGTGCGCGAACACCACCATCCCGACCGGGTTCTCCGGAATGGTGAGGTGCCCGGCCAGCCCTGCTTCTCCGGCCTGGATCCGCACTTCGTCGTCGCGCAGCGGCGGATCGACCACGGAATCCGACCGTGGCTTCCGCACCTCTCCGGCGGCCCGGCGCAGCAGCTCGGCGACCTCGGTGTCGGAGACCTGACCGAAACGGTGATACCAGGAACCGACAGCGCCGAACCAGGTCGGCACCTCCAGGCAGACGACTTCGTCGGCTTGGTCCTTCAGCATCGCCAGGGTGTCACGGGGTGCCACCGGAACGGCCAGCACGACGCGCTCCGCGCCGTGCGCCCACGCCACCTCACAGGCGGCGCGGGCAGTCGCGCCGGTGGCGATGCCGTCGTCGACGATGACAACGGTACGGCCCGCAAGTGGCACGCGCGGGTGCGTGCGCCGCAGCCGCTCGGTCCTGCGCGTGAGTTCGTCGCGCTCGCGGCGTTCCACCCCCGCCATATCTTCGCGGGAAAGTTGTGTGTAGGCGACGACGACGTCGTTGGTCACCTTCACGTCGTTCTCGCCGATCGCGCCGAAAGCGAGCTCCGGCTGATACGGCACACCGAGTTTGCGTACCACGATCACATCCAGCGGCGCATTCAGTGCTCGCGCGACCTCGTACGCGACGGGGACACCGCCGCGCGGCAGGCCGACCACGACGACGTCCTCGTCCTGGAGATAGTCCAGCCGCTCCGCCAACCGACGTCCGGCGTCACGGCGATCATCGAACAGCATCGCGAAACCTCCTCACGGATTTCTTCATCGTCGGCTGCGATTCGGCGTGGCGGCAGGTTCGATCGTCGCCTCACGGCCACGCGCTGGTCGTCTGAGCGCGGTTCAAGGCCCAGCTGCTCTCGTTCGTGTGGTGACTGCCGGTTTGCCGCGGGTGTATCGGTCCGGTACGCCGGTTTCGACGTGCGGTTCGATGTCGGTCGCCGACGCGCTGGGCAGCGGCGTAGGGCGGTACCGGCGAAGGCGATTGGCGTTGCCGACGACGGAGAGCGAGCTCAGGGCCATCGCGGCGGCGGCCAGGATTGGACTGAGGCGAATGCCGAGTAGTGGATAGAGCGCTCCGGCAGCGATGGGGACACCAATGGCGTTGTAGATGAGGGCGAAGAACAGGTTTTGCCGAATATTTCGCATCGTGGCGCGGGAGAGCCGGATCGCGGTGACGACGCCGCTCAGCGAGCCGGAAATGAGGGTGATATCGGCGGCTTCGATGGCAATGTCGGTCCCGGTCCCGATAGCGAGTCCGGTGTCGGCGCGGGCGAGGGCGGGGGCGTCGTTGATGCCGTCGCCGACCATGCCGACCCGGCGTCCTTCTGTTTGCAACCGGTTGATTTCGTCGGCCTTGTGTTCAGGAAGCACTTCGGCGAGCACGCGCCGGATGCCCACCTGGCGCGCGATGGCGGCGGCGGTTCGCGCGTTGTCGCCGGTGATCATGACGACGTCGAGGCCGATCTGCCGCAGGGCGGCGATAGCGTCGACGGAGTCGTCTTTGACCGTGTCGGCGACGGCGAGGACACCCACAGGTGTGTTGTCCACAGCGGCCAGGATCGGTGTCTTCCCCTGACCGGACAACTCGGCGGCGACGGGGTCGAGTGTGCTGGTGTCGATTCCGGCGTCCCTCAGCAGTCGGCGGGTCCCGACGAGCACGGCGTGGTCGTCGACGGTGACTTGCACGCCTTTGCCGGTGATCGAGTCGAAACCGGACGCGGTCGGCGGGGCGAGACCCTGGGAGCGGACCGCATCGACGATCGCGGCGGCAAGAGGGTGTTCGCTGTCGGCTTCGGCGGCGGCCACGAGGGCGAGCAATTCCTGGCCGGACAGTCGCGCGGTGGTGTGGATGTCGGTGAGGGCCGGTTTTCCTGCGGTGACGGTGCCGGTCTTGTCGAGCACGATGGTGTCGAGTTCATGCGCGGTTTCCAGGGCTTCGGCCGAGCGGATGAGGATTCCGGCCTGGGCGCCTTTGCCGGTGCCGACCATGATCGACAGCGGAGTGGCCAGGCCGAGTGCGCACGGGCAGGCGATGATCAGCACGGCGACGGCGGAAACCAGGGCGAGGGTGAATGCCGGTGGTGGCCCGACGATGTACCAGACCGTGAAAGCGGTAATGGCGATCGCGATGACGGCGGGGACGAAGTAGCCGGAGATGCTGTCGGCCAACCGCTGGATGGGGGCCTTGGACGCTTGGGCCTGCTGCACCATGCGAATGATCTGGGCGAGCATGGTGTCGGCACCGACCTTGGCGGCGCGCACCCGCAGGGAGCCGGTGCCATTGATGGTGGCGCCGATGACGGTGTCGCCGGTGTGCTTGGTGACCGGGATGGATTCGCCGGTGACCATCGACTCGTCGACAGCGGAGGATCCGCTGCGGACGGTGGCGTCGACCGGGATCTTTTCACCGGGCCGGATGACCAGTTCGTCGCCGACAACGACCTCGTCCACCGGGATTTCGGTTTCGGTGCCGTCCCGGATGACGCGGGCGGTGCGGGCTTGGAGGCCGAGTAACGCGCGGATGGCCTCGCCGGTGCCTGCCTTCGCGCGTGCTTCGAGCAGCCGACCGAGCGTGATCAGGGTGAGGATGACACCGACAGCTTCGTAATACACCTCCCGGACGTCTTCGGGGAGCAACTCCGGGGCGAGGGTGACAAGCAGGCTGTAGCCGTAGGCGGCCAGGGTGCCGAGGGTGATGAGGCTGTTCATGTCGGCTCCGCGATGGACCAGGGTCAGCCAGCCCGTGCGGTGGATCGGCCAGCCGGTATAAAGCATCACCGGGGTGATCAGTGCGAACTGGAACCAGTGGTTCAGCAGCACAGCCGGCACCCACTCGGCACGAAAGAGTTCATGCGCCATGACGGCGAACAACACGGGCGTGGTGAGGATCGCGCCCGCCCCCACTCGGCGAGTCAGGTCGCTGATCTCGGCGCGCTGCTCCTGCGCCTGCGCGGCTTCCTCGTCCGCGGCGGAGTGCCCAGTGGATTCGAGTGGTGCGGCCGCGGTGGTGATGGCTGGGGCGGTGTTCGTGTCGTCGGCGGGTTCGACGACCAGGGTGCCGTGGATCATGTTCATACCGCAGGCGAACCCGAACCTGCCCGGTCGCGTCGGCTGGATCCGGACCGTTGTCCGGGAGAACGCGGGAAGCGCGGCGTTCACGCCGATGTCCGGGAACACCACCCGTGCGGTGCAGTCGCCGGTTTCGCGGCGGTTGAAGACCAGCTCGAGTGGCACGTTCTGGCGAACTCGGATCACCTCGGGCTGATAGCCGCCGTGCACGGTCACCTCGACCCGCTGCACACCATCGGCCAATCGTGCGGTTCGGGCTCGGCGCGGACCGAAGAAATACCAACCCAACGCAGCGACCACGGCGACCGCGACCACCAGCACCACTATGTCGTCGGCCTTCATGACGGACTCCCTTCACCAGCCCGTTGGAATATGTCCGATCCTGCACACCGCATACGTGGTAGGGGTAGGGGAATAGGCATGTGAAGGTCGGGTCTTTCGGAGCCGGATACGGTGACAGGCTGCCCTGCGGATGTGCTCGGGCCGCGGCCCCCCTGCCGCGCGGCATGTCGGCTCGACCGGGTCGCGCGCTGCTGCGGCAACTGGTGACAAATGACTCTCGTCCCGCCCGATTAGTGCTGTTCGGCCGTATCCCCGATCGGTGTTCGACGCGGACAGTGAAGGAACCCGGACGCCTGAAGTAGTGAAGGAGACTGCGCTGATGTACTGGCACGGCAACGGAATGACCGGATGGGGATTCGGTCTGATGACGGTCAGCATGGTGATCTTCTGGGCACTGATCATCGCTGGCATCGTGGTACTGGTCCGCTACACCACGGCCGTCTCTCAGCGGCAGCCCACGGTGCCGCCGCCCCAGCACGGGCCGACTCCGCAGCAGGTGCTGGCCGAGCGGTACGCCCGTGGCGAGATCGACGACGAGGAATACACCCGTCGCTTGAAAACCCTCAATAGCGCCACATCCACCTGAGGTG
Source organism: Nocardia sp. NPDC051787 (assembly GCF_040681325.1). Classification (NCBI taxonomy): domain Bacteria; kingdom Bacillati; phylum Actinomycetota; class Actinomycetes; order Mycobacteriales; family Nocardiaceae; genus Nocardia; species Nocardia sp. NPDC051787. The sequence goes on along the minus strand of NZ_JBFAYO010000037.1, from coordinate 51,779 downwards.
TACCGGCATGGTTCGAAGGCAGTAGGCGATGGCCACCCGCGAATCCCACATGTCGCAATCGGACTTGTTCTCCTGGAACATGGAGCGCGATCCGGTGCTGCGCTCGACGATCGTCTCGGTCCTGGTTCTCGATACCGACCCGGACTGGGATCGCTTGCTGGAGACGATCGATCGCGGCACCCGCCTCGTGCCGAGGTTGCGGCATCGGCTGGTCACCGCGCCGTTCGGTCTCGCCCCGCCGCGCTGGGTACTCGATCCGGATTTCGACCTGTCCTGGCACCTGCGACGTTCCGCGCTGCCGGCGCCGGCGGACCTGTCCACGGCCCTCGAATTCGCCCGGACCGAAGCGATGACCGCGTTCGATCCGGCCCGCCCACTGTGGCGCTCGACGTTGCTCAGTGGTCTGAACGGTGGGGGATGCGCGTTGGTGATGACGGTGCACCACAGTCTCACCGATGGTATCGGCGGTATTCAGATCGCCACGGCACTGCTCGATTTCGATCGGGCGGGCACCGATCGCGGCCGTCCGCCCGAGCCGCCGCACGACCGGGACGGCCCGCTGCGCGATGTCGTGGCATGGAACTGGTCGGTTGGCTCGGAGCTGCTTCGCGGCGGTATCCGGGCGACGCCGCGGACCGCGTGGCGAGCTGTCACCCATCCCGCGCGGGCGGCGCGCGACGGCGCCGCGCTCGCGACCTCCGTGGTCCGCCTTGCCCAGCCCGTCACCGCGACGCTGTCACCGCTGATGACCGGACGCGGTCTGCGTCGCCGGTTGGCGGTGCTGGATGCCCCCGTTGAGCCGCTACGCCGCGCCGCGCGGGCGGTGGGCTGCACGATGAACGATGCGTTCCTGACCGCCGTGGTCATCGGACTACGCACATATCACGATCGGCACGGGGCGAAAGTCGAGCATCTGCGGGTGACCATGCCGATCAGCCTTCGCACGGCCGATGATCCGCTCGGCGGCAACCGGATCACGCTCGCTCGTTTCGCGTTGCCGGCCGATATCTCCCACACCGAAGACTTGATGCGCGCCGTGGACGCCGCGGTCGGTGGTTGGCGCCGTGAGCCGGCGATACCGCTGTCCGGCGCGGTCGCGGCGGCGTTCAACCGGTTGCCTGCCGGACTGCTCACCGAGATGCTCAAACATGTCGACTTCGTCGCGTCCAACGTCCCGGGTTCTCCGGTGCCTCTCTATATCGCCGGGGCGCGGATCGACCGTATGTACGCTTTCGGACCCACCATCGGCACGGCCGTCAACGTGACCCTGACCTCGCATGCCGGAACCTGCTACGTGGCGATCAACGCGGATGCCGCCGCGATCCCCGACATCGCGATCTTGACCGACTGCCTCGCCGCCGGTTTCGCCGCCGTGCTCCGCCTCGGCGCGTCAGAGGCCGGCGCCGACCTCCCCTCCGGAGCACCTCGATCGACACCAGTGTGATCGGTTCCCGGGCAGCGAGCGCACGAGTGCGTCGGAGCAAGGGCGGCGAACCTTCGAGGTGTCGACGAAAGGCCTTGGCAGCGACGGTAATCCGAACCGGAGAATGGAGCAATGAGAGAGTTCCTGGCCTACGGCGCAGCCGCTCTCACCGGGCTGTGGGGCATCGCCCATGCGGTGCCGACCCGCCAGGTCGTCGCAGGGTTCGAACCGATCACCGCCGACAACCGTCGAGTGATCCTTCAGGAATGGGTCGCCGAGTCGGTCGCATTGTGGGGTATCGCCCTCACGGTGGTCGCGGCCACCGTTATGGGCAGCGGCACCGATGTCACCGAATGGGTGTACCGGATCGCGGCGGTCGCACTCCTCTGCCTGGCCGTTCTGACCAGTCTGACCGGGGCGCGAACTGGAGTGATCTGGTTCAAGATCTGCCCGGTACTGCTCGGCCTGTCCGCGGTCCTGTTGCTCGCCGCGAGCCTGACCTGAGAGCAGAGCCCATGCACCCGTGAATGGCGGCTCGACCAGACACCTGACCGGCACCGTGGGATGCCATGGGCAGTTCCTCCGGTCCCACCTCTCAATGCCGTCCTCGACCAGGTGGAGAAGGTCCCGTATCCGCCAGGGTGAGTGTCCCGGACACGGTCACGCAGAAGCACACAGATGCCTGGGCGCCAGGATACGCACGAGGAACAGCCCGGTCGCCGCCGCAACTACGGCAGCCATCACCAGGCCTCCCAGCGCCCCGATCATGGCCGTGACCGTCGTCGACTGCCCGGCCTGCCACAACGGACTGGTGACCGCGGCGAAGGCGGCCAGCCCGGCGATCCAGCCGACCGCGTTTCCCCAGATCCACAGCACCGCATGATCCGACCAGTGCCGCAACACAGACCACTGCGCGACGCCGATCGCGAACAGCATCACAATCGCCCCCGTGGCGACCGCCGGTATCTGGACCGCGACCGGCAAGTCGCCGAATCGGTCACCGTAGAGCACCGGCACCAGCCCGACGGTCCACGCGACGAGGGCACCGGCCGCCGTGGCCATGATCCAGTCGCGGGCCGGGAATCCGGGCAACCACCAGCGCAGTACGCGACTTTGGAACAAGGCGAGCACGCCGCCTTCGATCGCGGCGGCGATCAGCAGTGCGGCCGCGATCACCGCAGGCGCCGAGGCCGCGGTCAAAGCACCCGCCGCGGCGGGTGCGGCGAAGCCGAGAGTTTCACCAGCGGTGACCGCGGCGAACCAGCGACGCCTCAGGTTACGGCGAGACAGCGTCGTCTGCTCCGCACCCACAGCGATCACCACGTACGGATCATCCACGTCGATCCGCTGTCGCGGATGCGCCTTCTGATAGACCGCCTGCACCTCTTCGTGCTCCAGTGATCCGGGCGCCACTACGCGCCCTGACCCCCTCACCCATACGCAATCCATCCGGATCGACACCTGGTGCGGTGACCGGAAGTTCCGCCACCACGTCTTCGTGGCGGCGTTCGCCACGCGGACGATTACGCTGTCGCCCACCCGCACATACGATACCGGCAGGGCGATATGCCGCCCGGAGGATCGCCCTAGGTACCGCAACTCCCCGATCGTCTGCCCCAACCCGACCGGTAACCGCAACGCCATCAACACCGCCGATGCGCCCAGTCCTGGCCTCTCATACCTGGTGGGCATCATGAATTACTCCCCGCCGCACCGGATCTCCAAATTTCCATACCTTGATCCTCCGCGTCGTGCGCGCGCCCCCACAGAACCGAATGGCACCATCGGGCGGCCATTGGTGATACCCGCAAGACCCTGGAACCGGCCCGTCACTGAGGACATCAGTCCCGCGTGCCGAAGGAAGGACGCCTCTCCCGGATCCGCTCGCACCCCGTCACGCTGGGCATATGTCCTTGGAAAAGCGGTCCTGGCCGCCGCATCCGTGAGGTGATACCCCGATGTACGCACGTGACGTCCTCAGCAGGCCCGTGGTGACGGTGCGTCCGCAGACACCGCTGCGCGAGGCGACCGCGCTGCTGACCGCACATGGTTTCGCCGCACTGCCGGTCGTCGACGAGCAGGGCCGGGTGGTCGGCATGCTCTCCGAATCCGACGCGCTGGGAGTCGGCCCCAGCTTGGCGACCGCCACTGTCGAAGCGGTGATGTCGGTTCCGGTCGAGGTGATCACGCCCGGTACCGACACCGCGGCGATCGCCGCCCGCATGCTCGCCGGACATCTGCGGTCGATGCCGGTCGTCGAGGCCGGGCTGCTCGTCGGGATCGTGTCCCGCCGTGACCTGCTGCGCGCTCTGAGCAGTGACGACGCCACCCTCGAGGCGAAAATCCGGGTGCTGCTGGACGAATACGCCGGCAGCCGCAGGCAATGGTCCATCGAGGTGGTTGATGGAGCGGTCACCATTCGCGGAATCTTCGCCGACCCGGCCGAACAACGCGTCATCGCCGCTCTCGCAAACACCGTCGACGGTGTGCACAACGTCGAGGTGACCGACGACGCCAGGATCGTGCCCGACCGCTGAACGGCCGCCGTATCGCCAGGACCTCGGATAGGCGACCGCCTCGCCTCCGCTCGGCCGAGCGCAATGCTTGCGACAGACTGCTTTCCGCAGGCGCTCAGCGGGACTCGGTGAGGAAGTCGACGCAGGACTGGATGGTGGCAAGCCGAGGATATTCGCTCTCCTCGATTCGGCGGCTCGCGGTGGACAGGCGTTCGGCGAAGGTTTGGAAATCGATCGAGTCGAGCTCCAGCGTGCTCGCAGCGGCTCGTCTGGTCCGAGAGCCGCGATCTCGGCCTCGGTGGCGAACCCGCGCAGCGATTCGCGGACGATGTCCTCGGCGGTCTCACGGGATAGCGTGCGGGGCATCGGGTATCACAACTCCTCTGGCTGCTGAAGAAGGTCGGAAATGGTGTTGAGGAAGCGGGCGCCGACCGCGCCGTCGCTGGCGCGGTGATCCGCGGACAGGGTCGCGGTCACCTGGGGCGCACGCCCAGCAGGCCGTCCATCGCACGCGGGCGTTCGGTGACGGCACCGAATCCGACGATCGCGGCCTGCGGCGCGGCGATCACACCGTAAACGGAATCCACACCCAGACCACCGAGATTCGTCACTGTGATGGTCGCCGGCATGGCGTCCGAGGAACGCAGCCGGGCCGTATTCCTCCGGCAAGCCGCGGCTGACGCCGAAGCAGCCGCCATAGGCGCCGACATCCTTACCCATCAGGAACACGCGGTCGTCGCGATCCAGCGCTTCTCGTATCGCTTGGCGCATTGCCTCGCGGTAGGTGATCATGGTCGCTCCGCGTACACGCGGCGGGTCAGATCGGACACCGGTTCCAGCGGTCCTGCCTCTGCGGCGGCGATGGACTTACGCCGATAGAGGGCAACCTGGGCGGCGCACGCTCGTTCGCGCGAGGAACCGAGGAGGCTTCGATGAAGTACCGGATTGCTCTGGTGGGACCGGCGCCGGAGACGCTGCGTCGGTCATGGGAGATCCGTTTCATAACCGCCCTACGGTGGAACCGAGGAGCGGAACCGACGGTGACCATGGTCCCGTCAGCCCGGGCACGAGGCCTCTCACCGAGCGGGACGTGTGCGAGCAGGCTTCTCGATATGGACCAGGAAAAACCCCGCATCGCGATTGTCTACGCGACCGAACAGGGATCGACCCGTGATATCGCCGAGTTCATCAGCGACGAACTCGCGGGCCGCGACGCGACTGTCGAGCTCGCCGATATCGACCATGCCCCCGAGTTGTCCCGCTTCGACACACTCGTACTGGGTAGCGCCGTGCACAACATGGACTTGCTACCCGCCGCCACCGACTACGTGCACGCCCACCATGACGAGCTCTCCAGCCGTGACGTCTGGCTGTTCAGCGTGGGGCTCGGCCCGGCCCTGCGCGGGCCGATCGGCCGCCTTGCCGGTCGGATCGTACCGAAGAAGATTGCCGCACTGCGCGATTCCATCGCAGCACACGACTACCGTGCGTTCGCGGGCCGTTACGAACGTGCGGGCATCTCCCTGCGCACCCGTATCCTCTACCGGCTCTTGGGCGGCGGCCACTACGGCGACCTGCGCGATTGGGCCGCGATCCGGACGTGGACGGACACCATTGCCGAGAGTCTGCGGCTGCCGAAGCCCCGCTCCACGACGATCCACCCGTGAGAGGCGCACCCCATGAGCTATCGCCGGGACCCCCTCGCACCAGCGGTCCACACCGCACACGAGTGGCTGCGCGCCATTGCCGAAGAACTCGCCACCGAGGACCGGGCATTCGCGCACCGCGCGCTGCGCGCGTGGCTGCACACGGTCCGCGACCGCATCAATGTCAACGCGGCCGCCCACCTGAGCGCTCAACTGCCCGAACTGTTGCGCGGAATCTTTTTCGAGGGCTGGGTTCCCGCCCATGTCCCTACCCAGCACGACGTGAGCTCGTTCCTCGCCCAGTTCGCCCAGGAGGCGGGCGTTTCGCGTGACGAGGCGGCCGCGCTCGCCGGCGCGGTCACCGATGCGCTCGCCGGCTTGTTCTCCGCCGGACAGCTCGACCACGTCTTCGCGCTGCTGCCGGAGGATCTGCGGCGCGTTCTGCTGGGCAGCGAACTCGCCGGCACGTTGCGGGCGGATATTGTCATCCAGCCGGAACCGTCTCGCTTCGACGAATTCGACAATCGGCTGCGCGCACTGTCCGACGCTGTGGCGGTGCTCGTCCGGGGGCTGGAGAAGCAAGCCGGCGGCCAATCGCATGACGCGGCACGGGAATCCGCCGCCCAGCAGGCGCATCGGATTCTGCTCGCCGAAGGACTGACCGGTTCCGGGACACCAACCGCTGATCAGCCTGCTCGCCGGGAAGGTGCTTCGTGACGGTACGAGACACAGCGCGGTTTGCCTCCGCCGTCACCGGCACCACCAGTGAACTCGAATCGGCGGGGGCGACGCGCATCAACGGCTCTACCCGGCGCCTACCATGCAGAAGACCGGACGCCAGACTGGACGGCATGGGATGATGCGTCAAACATTTCCGCTCGGCCGGATCTCCGGGATCCGGCTCGGCGCACACTGGTCCACGCTGGTCACGGTCGGACTGTTCACCTGGATCCTGGGCGGGGCCGGATCGTGCTGAACGACGACAGCCCCGCACAGAGCGCCAGAGCCACTACTTCCATACCCGCCTCGCCGACCGGTACGACGCGATCATCCACATCGACAACACCACACCCCTCGCACCGCTGGACCCGGGTAGCCACTGGATCTCCGGCGCCACGCCGGAAACGTACCCCACGGGGCTGTAGAGAGCGGTCGAAGGTGGCCTCCGGTCGCCGGAGCGGTACCGGATCAGTGCGGCGCGGCGGTGCGTTGGAGCGAATCGATGGCCGCTTGGAGCTTGGCACCGGCTTGGCCGGCGATGGGTTGCAGCGCCGGTTCGTCGGTGACCTGAACCATGAGTTGGGGGTTCATCGCCTCGACGATGATGATTGTGTCGGAGGTGGGATCGCGGCGCACGATCACGTTGCACGGCAGCAGCAGCCCGATCTGGCGGTCGATGCTGACGGCTTGGTGGGCCAGGGGTGGGTTGCAGGCGCCGAGGATGAGGTAGTCCTCCATGTCCTCGCCGAGTTTGGCTTTGAGGGTGGCGCGCACGTCGATTTCGGTGAGGACGCCGAAGCCCTGCTGTGCCAGCGCGTTTCGGGTGCGGGCGACGGCTTCGTCGAAGCTGGTGTGCAGTGTGGTGGACAAGCCCAGGTTCATGAAATTCGTGCCTTTCTGTGCGCGGGGTGGGTCGTCGGTCAGGACTGCGGACGGGCGCGGGCGATGGTGCCCGCCGGGATACCCAGCCGTGCCATCAGCAGGCTCGCCGGGCACCAGCCGACTGCGCTGTAGAGCAGCAGGTTGGCGCCGACCAGCACGGCGAGGATCGACCACCACGGCGACAGGGTCACTGCGAGTGTGGTGCTGAGCAGCACCAGCGTCCCGGCCAGCAGTGGCACCAGTCGAGCGATGGTCCATGCGCGGTTTCGCACGTGGTGGGTCATTGGAGTCTCCGTTCGTGGGATGGCTCCCGCCGGCCGGGCGAAGTCGTTCAGGCCAGGGCGAGGAACAGTTTTTCCAGCTCGTCCACGGTCATCGGGCTCGTGCCGTCGGCGGTGTCGCCGGTGAGGCATTCGCGCAGTCCGGTGGCGACGATCTTGAATCCGGCGCGGTCGAGCGCGCGTGAGACCGCGGCCAGCTGGGTGACGACGTCTTTGCAGTCGCGTCCTTGTTCGATCATGGCGATGACGCCGGCGAGCTGGCCGTGAGCGCGGCGCAGCCTGTTGAGTACTTCGGTGATCGCGGTGTCGTCGCCGACCATCGTGTGCCTCCTGGTGTCGTGAACCCTTTCAGGATACCCCACGGGGTATATCAGGAAGGGTGGGTGTGGTCAGTGGTGGGCGAAGTTGATCGTCGGCAGGATCTTGCGCAGCCACGCCGGCGACCACCAGGCATGATGCCCGGTCAGGCGCAGGGTGACCGGGAGCAGGATCAGTCGAACCACAGTCGCGTCGAGCAGGACGGCGACGCCGAGGATGACGCCCATCTCCTTCGGCGGTAGTGGCTGGGCCAAGGCGAAGGTGAAGAACACCGCGACCATGACCGCGGCGGCGGCGAAGATCACCCGTCCGGAGTGGGCCAGGCCGTCGACGTGGGCGACCTTGGGGTCGCCGGAGCGTTCGTAGTGTTCCTTGGCGGTGGCCAGTAGGAACACTGTGTAATCCATCGCGATGGCGAAGATCATCGCGAAAAAGAACACCGGGCCCCACCCGTCGAGGAAGCCCTGCGGGGTGAACCCGAGCAGGCCCGCGCCGTGGCCGTCCTGGAAGATCAGCTTCGCCACGCCGAACGCCGCCGCCGTCGACAGCAGACTGATCAGGGTGCCCAGCCCGGCGATGAGCGGTGCATGCAGCGCGACGAGCAGCAGCAGAAATCCCAGCACCAGGATGATGCCGACGATGAGCGGGAAGTAGTCGTCGAGAGCCTGCTGTAGATCGAGGTTCTCCGCGGGCGCGCCACCGACGAGAGCCTGTGCGGGCAGCCGGTCGCGCAGCCGGTCCAGGATCGCCCCCATGCGTTCGTCGGAGGGATCGACCTGCGGCAGCGCCTGCATGATCACCAGGTCCGACCCGTCGCCCGCGGGCTGGGCGGGAGTGACCATCGCGATCCCGTCCGTGGCCGCGGCCAGGCGCGCGGCATCCTGCGCCACGGCGTCCGGAGCGATGATCTGAAGGGCCCCCGGTGCACCCGGACCCAATTGCCGCTGGACCAGTTCGTAGCCTTGGCGCACCGGCGCGTCGGCCGGGACGACTTGGATCGAGGGCATCGCGACCTTCAATCCCAGCACCGGGATCGCCAGCGCGATCAGCAACGCCAGCCCGCCGAGAGCGAAAGGCCACGGATGTGTGTGTAGCAGTTCGCCCCACCGCGCGAACCGCGGGGACCGATGCTGCTGACGCTTGGCGTATGGCAGTGATCCGGCGTTGACCTTGGCGCCGAGCGCGCCGAGCGCCGCCGGGAGCAGTGTCAGTGTGGCGGCCAGCACGAAACCCACCGCGAGCATGATGCCGACAGTCATCGTGCGTACCGCCGGTGCGGGAACCAACAGCACCGCCGACAGGCTGACCAGCACCGTCAATCCCGACAGCGCTACCGCCTTGCCCGCGGTGTCCATGGTCTCGGCCACCGCCGCGCGGGTATCGGCAGTCTTGGTCAGCGCGTCGCGAAACCTGGCGACCAGGAACAGTGCGTAGTCGATGCCGAGCGCGAGGGCGAACATCATCGCGAAGTTCATCGCCCACACCGAGATCGGGGTGATCTGGTTCAGCAACACCAGTCCGCCGGCCGAGGCCACCAGCCCGGCGACGGTCAGCAGTAGCGGCAGCCCGGCCGCGGCCAGCGATCCGAACGCCAGCACCATGATCGCCAAGGTGACCGGCCAGGAGAACAACTCGGCTTTGATCATCGCGTCGTGGTTGGCGGCGTTGAAGTCGCTCCACAGTGCCGACGCGCCGGTCGGATAGACCTCGACGCCGTCGCCCGACAACGCGGTCAAGGCGTCCTTGTGGTCGTCGACGGCCTTGACCATGTCGTCGGTGGACGCGTTCGCACCGGCGATCACGATGCCGGTGTGTCCGTCGGGGCTGATCGTCATCCCCGGCTGCGGTGCGACGACCGCGCCGAACCGGTCGTCACCGGCGAACACCGCGTCGACTTTCCCGATCACCGCCTGGATCGCGGGGCTGTCCACGGTCGCGGTGTCGGAATGCACGACGACTTGGACTGCGGCCGAAGAGTTCCCGCCGAAATGCTGATGGGCAAGTTCCCGCGTCCGCACAGACTCCGACCCGTTGGCCTGCCACCCGGCCCCGGCCAGCGAGGTGAACACGCTCGGCGCGGCCGCGCCGAGCGCGACCAGCACCACCAGCCACACACCGAACACCCAGCGGGTGTGCCCGGCCATCGCCGCTCCCAGGCGCGCCAGCGGGCCACCCGCCACCGCCTCTATGCTCTTTTGCCTGGTCATCGTCTCCGTCATTACCGCACCTCCGCGTCCGCCAGGCTTGTCGTCGACTCCACGCCATCTCCTTACATACCCCAGGGGGTATCATTTGTTGTGACACGATACCCCCTGGGGTATGTGTGGCGCCACGGTGGTCCGCCACACATACCCCTCCCCGAGCCCGGCGGATTGGCGCTGCGGACGAACGCTATGAAGGAGGAACACCGGTGGCCGAGATTGATCTGTACGTGGATCCGATATGTCCGTTCGCGTGGGTGAGCGCGCGATGGCTGCTCGACAGCGCGGGCGAATAGCACACCATCACTCTCAGGCAGATGAGCCTGGCAGTACTCAACGACGGTCAGACCGTCGACGCCGACCACGAACCGATGATCACGCGCTCACGACGCATCGGGCGCGTGTTCGCCGCCACTGGCAAGCGCCACGGGCGCGACGCGTTCACGCCGCTCTACCTGGCGCTGGGCACCCGACTGCACCCACGCGGCCCGCACACCGACGACGACGCGGCCGTCGCGGCCGCCGTCTCCGCGACCGGCCTCGACCCAGCCCTCACTGCCGCGCTCGACGACGCAGACTACGACGCCGCGGTCGCAATCGCTCACCGCGCCAGTCAGACCGCGCTCGGCGGGCGCGGAGGCAGCCCGATCATCGCCGTCGACGGCCGCGGCTTCTCCGGCCCCGTGCTCACCGCACCACCGCACCCGAACCGCGCGGCCGACCTGCTGGACGCGCTGCTCACCGCCGCGGCCACCCCTGGATTCGCCGCCCTGCACCGCCCCTACCAGGGCCCACCCGTCTTCACGGCTCCCGAGGACGATCACTGATGTGCTATCCCGTACCGTGCCGCAGCTGCGGCAAAACCACCTGGGCCGGCTGTGGCGCCCACATCGACGCCGTCCGCGCCGTTACCGCGCCACACCAATGGTGCCCCGGACACGACACCACCCGTACCGACCCGCCAGCACAACGTTCCCGCGGCCGGCGATGGCGAGCGTGAGTCTGGGAAACGGCCACAGCGGCCCGGGCATCGCTGGATCTCTGGAGCCACACCGGTGACGTACCCCACGCGGCTGTAGGGCTTACCGTCCGGCGACATCCGGTCGCGGCAAGCGCCGAATCCTCGCGTGCTCATGCAGACGTTGGATCTCCTGCCGTATGCCGTCGGCGATCACGCCGACATCCGGGGCGGTGTCGTAGTCGCCGGTGATGCCGAACGCCAGGTGGTCGGTGTAGCTGAGGATCGCGATCGCGGTGCGCAACCGCATGGCGATCGGGACGGCAGGCAGAAGCTCGACGACCTTGCGGCCGCACACCCGCAATTCGTGCCGCGGCCCGGGCACATTCGTGGCGAGCGCGCTGACGCTGCGCAGCCGCTCGACGGGATCGGCCACGTCGATCGGCAGGAACGGCAGCATCGCCGAAACACGATTGTCGAGAGTGTATTTCGCCTCCGTGGTCCGCATCGACACCGGAACGAGAATCCGCAGCTTGTCGGGGGTCGGCCGCTCCTGCCGACCGACCAGCAGGTCGCGGTAGGCGGCGGCGACAGCGCTCAGGACGACATCGTTGACGGTGACCCCGAATGCCGCACAGATATCGCGGACATCCGACAGCGGGACCCGAGCGATGACGTAGCGGCGTTGCCGTCCGATCGGGCCGTTGAGCGAGGAGCCCGCGGCCGGCATGATCGCGGCGACGGCCACCGGAGCCAGACCGCGCACCGCGCCGATCACGAACCGCGGCACAACGAAGGGCATTCGCGCTCCCCCGCGAGCGAACGCGAGCAACCGTGCCAGGGTCCGGCCCCCTGGCTCGGGCGTGGCACGGTGCTCCGCCTCCCCCGGAACCGGATCACAGAGATGCTCGAACAGCGAGATCCCCGACACGCCGTCGACCAGGCTGTGATGCGCTTTGACGATCAGCGCCCAGCGGTCGCCTGCGAGATGTTCGACGACGATGCACTGCCACAGCGGGTGGTCGCGGTCGAGCCGCTGCCCCAGCTCGGTCGCGACCAGCTCGCACAGCGCCTGCTCATCGCCCGGCTCCGGCAGCGCGGTCCACCGTATGTGGTGGGCGAGGTCGAAATGTGGGTCGTTCTCCCAGACCGGCGTGGCCAGGTCGAGCGGTTCCCGCCGCACCTTCTTGCGGAGCCGTGCGTTGCGTAACAATCCCCTGGTCAGCGCGCGGGCGATCTCATCTCGGCTCGGAGGCACACCGGAAAGGAGCGCCACCGGAGCGATACCGAGACTGATATGCCGATCGGCGTCCTCCAGTTCGATGAAGTCCGAATCAAGGGGCCGTAGTTCCTCTGTCGGCCGGGGAGCTGACACTGCCACGGATCCCATCGTGCCCATCGCGGCCCGGCACCGTGAGATGCGAAGGTAACCGCTTCGCATGACTGTCGTCACACAGCGGTCGCCGAGACTACGGCAGTGCTCGGCGGCATGCCGGGGCGGATTCCGCGCGAAGTCGCCGACATGGCGCTGCTGTTGGCGCGGTCGGGGTCGGCCAGCTCGACCGCGAGCGCTGCAAGGGGCCCTACGCGGCCGACGTTGGGACCTTCGGCCGTGGTGAACGCCATCCTCGCGGGACGAGGCTGACAGCACGCGATGTTCGATGTGCGACGGATCGGAGCCGTTATGGGTGACTACGTGGCAGACCTCGTTGAGCTGCGCCTGGCCGATTCCGACCGGGCCGGGGGCAAGGGAGCGAATCTCGGTGAATTGGTGGCGGCTCGCCTGCCGGTGCCGCCCGGGTACGTGATCCTCAAATCCTGCTATGAGGACGTGATCATCCATGGCCCGCGCGGCGCGGAACTCGACGCGCTGCACAGCGAGGCACTGAAGGTCGCCTCCGGCGGCGCCCGCTCGGACGAGCAGCGACTGGACGAACTGTGCGCACATATGCGCAAGCTCGTGCACCAGTCCCCGATCGCGGCCGGGGTGCGCGACGCCGTGGTGGCCGCTTATCACCGGCTGGGCGATGTGGTTCCGGTCGCGGTCCGCTCCTCCGCGGTCGGCGAGGACAGCGCGACCGCCTCCTTCGCGGGAATGAACCTGACGCGCACCAATATCCGTGGCGACGAGCGGCTGATCGACGCCGTCGTCGATTGCTGGGCGTCCTTGTTCACGCCCCGAGTTCTCACCTATCGTGCCCGCCGCGGAATGCACGACCGGCCGGATATCGCTGTGGTCGTGCAGCGCATGGTGGCTGCCCGGAGGTCAGGCGTGGCGTTCACCGCCGATCCAGCGAGCGGCCGCCGGGATCGGGTGGTGATCGAGGCGGCCCGCGGCCAAGGAGAGGTCGTGGTGTCCGGCGCGACCGAGCCCGACACCTACATGCTCGACGCCAAGGGCCCCGCACTGATCGCCGTTCGGCCCGGACAGCAGAGTTTCGCCATCGTGGCCGGGCCCGACGGTGATCAGCGGGTGGAGCTCACCGACGACGAGGCCGCCACCGAGGTGCTCAGCGAGGACGAAGCCGTGGCGGTAGCGCAGACGGCGCTGCGGGTTCAGCAGTTGCATGGCGGTCGGCCGCAGGATATCGAGTGGGCGTTCGACGACGAACGCCTGTGGCTGGTGCAGGCCCGGCCGATCACCACACTCGCCGGTCACGCCGACGCCAAACATCCTGCGCCGGAGCCGGCTCTGGCGCAGGTGCTGCTGCGCGGGCTGGCCGCCGCCCCCGGCCAGGCCAGCGGCCCGGTGCGTATCCTGCACGCACCGGCAGAGGGCTCCGCGTTGCGCGTCGGTGAGGTGCTGGTCGCCGCGATGACCAATCCCGACTGGCTGCCCACCCTCTCGCGCGCGGCGGCCGTGGTCACCGACAGCGGCGGAATGACCTGCCATGCCGCGATCGTCGCCCGCGAACTCGGCATCCCCTGCGTGGTCGGCACGCGTACCGCGACCACCACCCTCACCGAAGGCGCGGTGGTCACCGTCGACGGCTCCACAGGCCAAGTCCGCGCCGGCCGATCGGAATCGGTGCACACCGCGCCACGGCCCGCGGCCCCGGTCACTGCCCCGGAAACGACCGCGACACGCATCTACGTCAATCTGGCACTGCCCGAGGTGGCCGAACGCGTCGCGGCCACCGATGTCGACGGAGTCGGATTGCTGCGGGCGGAGACACTGATCACGCAGGCGCTCGACGGCCGCCACCCCCGGGATCTGATCGCCCGTGGGGAACAAGACCTCTTCGTCGAGCGGATGACCAAGTCACTGCACCGCATCACCACCGCGTTCGCGCCGCGGCCGGTCGTCTACCGGGCAACCGACCTGCGCAGCAACGAATTCCGCGACCTCGCAGGCGGGACGCGCTACGAACCGGACGAACGCAACCCGATGATCGGTTACCGCGGCTGCTACCGCTACATCCGCGAACCCGAGGTATTCGATTTGGAGCTCACCGCGCTGGCGCTCGTGCGGGAGCGAACCCCGAACCTGCACTTGATGATTCCGTTCGTGCGCACCCGGTGGGAACTGGAAACCTGCCTGGAGTTCGTCGACATGAGCCCGCTGGGCTCCCAGCGCGGACTGCATCGCTGGGTGATGGCCGAGGTGCCTTCGGTGGTGCACTGGCTCCCCGAATATGTGGGGTTGGGCATCGACGGTGTCTCCATCGGCAGCAACGACCTGACCCAGCTGATGCTCGGCGTCGACCGCGACTCCGAGACCTGCTCGGAACTGTTCGACGAATCCGACGCCGCTGTACTGGACGCCATCGGACAGATCGTCGCGACAGCGCGCCGGCTCCGGATCACGTCGTCACTCTGCGGACAGGCGCCCTCCACACGGCCCGAATTCGCCGAACACCTGGTGCGGATGGGGATTACATCGATCTCCGTGACACCCGACGCCGTACCTGCCGCGCGCCGTGCGATAGCCGCGGCCGAGCGACGAGTGCTGCTCGAGCAGGCGCTCGCCTCCGGAACCCGCGCCCCCTGAGCCCGAAGCACCCAGGCCGAGACATAGGGCGCGGAGTCGGACGGACTGTACGGCACGCGGGAGCCGTGACGACGTTCACCGTCGGCGACACCGGCCTCCCGCGTGAAGCCACTCCGGCCGGTCGCGCCGACAGCGCTCAACGCTCCCGCACGACGATCATCGGGCACTCCACCGCATGCAACAGTGCGGAGCTGGTGGAACCGAGCAGCATGCCGGTGAACCCGCCGCGCCCGTGGCTGCCCACCACGAGCAACTGGGCATCATCGGATTCGTCGAGCAGTGAGCGAACAGGCCTGTCGCGCACCAGGACACGCCGTACCCGCACGTCGGGACAGCGTTCTCCAAAACCGGCCAGCCGCTCCGCGAGCAACTCGCCTTCCTGCTCCCGCACGGCATCCCAGTCGAGCCGGAGGTCGACACTGCTCGTATCGCTCCAGGCATGCAGCGCGGTCAGTCCGACTTTGCGCCGCGAAGCCTCCTCGTAGGCGAGTTCGATGGCGGGCTCGCTGTTTGCCGTACCGTCGACCCCGACCAGGACCGGCTTACCCGAAGAAAAGGCGTCGGTCGCCGAAGTCGAGTGCACGACCGCGACCGGGCAGTGCGCGTGCCGGGTGGCCGCCATGCTCACCGAGCCGAGCAGCTCGCGGCGAAACGCTCCGAGGCCCCGGCTGCCGACGACCAGCATTCTGGCCTGCCGTGAGCGGTCGATCAGATACGGAATGACCGGCTCGACGATCAATTCGGTGCTGATGGCCAACGCCTCGCCGACCGCCGCCGTCCGGGCCACTCGGGCGGCGTCGGTGAGCACCCGCTCCCCTTCCGTGCGCATCCACGCCACGTCGTGCTCGGTCAGCGCGGGACCGGGACCGACGCAGGTCGGGATGGCGACGGAGGTGACGATGTGCAGCCGGCAACGATGCACAGCCGCATCCACGGCGGCCCACGCCACGGCGTGGTACGAGGTGGCCGAACCGTCGGCGGCGGCCACGATGGGCGCATCGGCCTGCCCGCCCGATGCGGTCGTGTTCTCGGTCATCGTGCTCTCCTTGGTTCCAGATCCGTCACTCCATGCCTTGCCGATCGGCCTGCTCATCCGCCGCCACTCGAGCTCCAGCCAGCGCTGCGAATCCGGCCGAGCACCCAGTCGGTGGGCAGCCCCGGAGACATCGGTTGCCTGTTATCGGGTTTCGTCCGGCAGGCCGATAACCTGACCGGCGGTGGCGCCGCCGTCGAGCACGAATTCCGAGCCTGTCGAGTAGGTCGCCTCGGTGACCAAGAACCGCACCATCGCCGCGACCTCTTCGGGTTCACCGAATCGGGCCAGCGGTTGGGCCACGGCGACGGATTCGTCCATCTGCTCGGTCATCGGGGTGTGGATGGTGCCCGGATGTATCGAGCACACCCGCACGTTCGCGGGTCCGAGTTCCAGGGCGGCAGCCTTCGTCAAACCCCGCAGACCCCATTTGCTCGCCACGTAACCACCGACACCCGCGTAGCCGATCAGTCCCGCGGTGGAGGAGATGTTGACGATCACCCCGCCGCCCGCAGCCCGCAACCGCGGTGCCGCCAGGTGCATGCCGAGCCAGGCGCCGTAGAGGTTGACGTCGATGACATGCCGGAACATCGCCGGCGATTCGGACTCGATGCCACCGAAGTCGACGATGCCCGCGTTGTTGATCAACACCGCCAGCGGCCCGAACTCTGCCTCGGCGTCGTCGAGCACCGCGCGCCATCCGGCCTCGTCGGTCACATCGAGCCGGCGGAAGAGCGCGCCGGCTCCCAGCGAATCGGCCAGTGCGGTGCCCTCGGACTCGAGCAGATCGCCGATCACGACGGAGATGTGCTCCTTCGCCAAGGCGGCTACTACGGCGGCGCCGATACCGCGCGCCCCGCCGGTGACAACCGCGCTTCTTCCTTCGAGTTCGGTCATGATGATCACCTTTCAGCCGGCTCAGGCCGTCTATTTCGTGATTCAGCATGGCGCGATCCTGCGGCGTAGATGACGGCCGAAGGTCACCGAATGCGGGGCCCTCCGGCCACGATCAGTCCACGCGGGCGGGCATCACCGTGCTGATACAGCAGCACCGAACTCGCGATCACGGGACTACCACGCCAGGACCCGCGAGAACTACTTCTCGTGGGCGACCATGACCGGGCAATGGACATGCTGGACAAGGAAATTGCTGGTGGAACCGAGTAGCAGGCCGCGGAATCCGCCGCGGCCGCGGCTGCCGACCACGAGCAACTGCGCGGACTTCGACCACGCGGTGAGCAGATTGCGTGGCGACGCCACAGACACCTTGCGGGCCACCTGTACGTCCGGGAATTTCTCCTGCCACCCGGCCAGTTGTTCGGCGAGCATCTGCTGTGCCGCGGTTTCGAACTCGCGGGCCGGGAGGAGGCTGGTGACCCCGGCATGTGGATGGAAGTCGGTGGCGGCGTGTACCGCGACAAGCGTTGTGTCGCGGACGCTTGCTTCGTTGAATGCCGCGGCGACCGCGACCTCGCTGACTCGGCTGCCATCGACGCCGACCACTACGGGGCCGGTACTCCGGGTCCGCTGCTCACTGCCCGTGTCGTGGACGACCACGATGTCGCCGTGTCCGTGCGCGGTCACCGCGAGCAGTGTCGACCCGATGTGGGCGATTTCGCCGGCCCGCCCGGCACCCAGCACGATCAGATGCGCGGACTGCGATCGCTTGATGAGCAGCCTGGCCGGATGGGCCGGCGACAGCTCGGTTTCCACGCGCAGCTCGGGGTCGATCCGGCAGGCCAGCCGGGCCGCGGTTGCCAGCGTGGCGGCGCCTTCTTCCCGCAGTGTCTGGGCGACGGCGGGCACCATCAGGTCGTACATGCCGAAGACCGCCTGTGCCGCAGCGAGATCAAGGCCGTGCACGATGCGCAACGTGCGGCGCCGGCGCGCGGCGGTCTCGGCAGCCCAGTAGACGGCCAAGTCAGAGCTTTCGGAACCATCGACACCGATCACGACAGGAGCCGAGGCCAGCTGGTGGGGGTTGACGGTGGGCTGGGTGGACATGAGATCGTCCCTTCGGATCCGGTGATTTCGGCTATCCGTAGGTTAGGAATAACGGCCTCGTGCACACGCCGGTCGTTGGTCCCGAACCAGCGGGCCCAAAGCACCGTCGTCTTATGGTATTTCGCTCACAACCGTGGCGCGGACCAGCGCAGTCGTGCGGTCCGTCCAGGCTGCACCCATGTCAGGTCATCGCCGGGACCGTACCCATCGGTCACCGGGCCGCCCGGGACTCGCAAGTCGCGGGCTCAATCTCTGTTCGTGGACGGGTTGAGTTTGGATGCCAGCACCGCGGCTTGGGTGCGCCGTTCCACGCCGAGCTTCGTCAGCAGCCGGGACACGTAGTTCTTCACCGTCTTCTCCGCCAAGAACATCCGCTGTGCGATCTGCCGGTTCGTCAGCCCCTCACCGAGCAGCCCCAGTAGAACGCGTTCCTGGTCGGTGAGCGCAGCCAGCGGTCCCGTCTTGGCCTCGGCCTCGTCGCGCAACTTCGCCATCAAGGCCGCGGCGGCCCGATTGTCCAGCAGTGATTTGCCCGAGCCCACGTCACGGATAGCGTCGACGAGGTCGGTCGTTCCGATGTCCTTGACCACGTAGCCGCTGGCACCGGCCAGAATCGCGTCCAGCATGGCCTGCTCGTCGGTGAACGAGGTAAGGATCAGACAGCGCAATCCGAGCTGCTGGTTCAGCAGCTCCCGGCACAGTTCGATGCCGTTGCCGTCGGGCAGGCGCACATCCAGCACCGCGACGTCGGGTCGCAGCGCGGGAATACGCGCCAGCGCCTGGGATACGCTGCCCGCTTCACCGATGACCTCCATATCGGTCTCGGCGTCGATCAGGTCGGCCACGCCGCGCCGCACAATGTGGTGGTCGTCCACCAGGAACACCTTGGTCATGCCGATGCACCTCCGTCACCCATGCCCTCAGCGTACGGCCGCGTTTGGCGGTGCAGGCCGGAGTTGGACACCTGACTGGTGACCAAAGTCCCTTGACCTTCCGGCGAATACGGCGTTGTTCCCAACCGGCCGACGATCGGCCTGCCGCTTCCGGCGACTGCAACGGGCTCGATGGATACGCCCGGGCACGGGGCCTGCCTGATGCGCAGATGATCTAGCAATGCACGCCGGTGATCGCGAAACGCTCCACCTCCGCGATGTGCCCACCGGTGGAAACCACGACGGTGAGCGTGCCGGGGCAATCGGCGGTGAAGGATACGGTCGCCGTCCAGGGTGTATCCGCGCCGCCCGCCGGTATGGGCGAGGCCTCGCCCACCGGCCGCGTCCGAGCGATCTGCCGGACTTGGACGCGCAGGCTTTCGTCGACTCCCGAGATCCGACCGCCCGCCAGCAGCGGTGATCGCACTGCCGACCCGTAGCTCGGGGCGGTCAGTGTGAGGGTGCTGTCTTCGGTGCCGACCACCTCCCACGGCGCATCATCACCGACCGCTGAAACGCGCCAGATGTACCACCGCGGCGATGGCCGGCGCGCCTGCGGGGTGGCCGAAACCCACACTCACCCAGGCGTGCTCGCCCTGCGTGACGACGTCCACGACTTGGTCGACGCCCTGGAAGCCGAGGTAATCCCTGGTGAACATCTGCGCGACCGTGCCCGCGTCCAGCCGCCACGGCTGATGTCCCTCGCGCAGAGCCCGCTGGGCGGCAGCCGCCTCCTCCGCCGTGGCGTACGGCCACAGCGGCTGGTAATCGAACTGGTAGCGCTGCGGCGGCATCGGGGTGTGCTGCGCAATTGCCGAACGCCGGTTGACAGAGGTCGATCTCGTCGTCATGGCCGCGGCTCCGTGGCTGGCTCGCGTGGGCCTTGGTCGAGGCGAAATGGCGGGTACTCGTCGCGCATCAGCGCCGCGTAGGCAAGGACGCGATAGATCCAGCGGTTGATGCCGAGAATGAAGTCGAACAGACGGCGCGGGTAGCGAGCGGTGAACAGCAACGCGACCGCGGCGATGAAGACGAGCACACCCAGCAGCGGCACCGACGTTATGGCGTCGCCACCGCTGTCGTCGTTGCCACCGAGGACGACAGCGCCGCTGGACATCGCGGAAACCACCAGGTAGTGCGGGATGGCCAGCAGCCACCATTTCACCAGCACCAGCCCACGGGATAGGCGGTCCGGGTAATCGACATGGAAATCGGCGGGATAGTCCGTAGGGCCCAGGGTGAATGGCGGATACCGGTCGGTGCCCAGCGCCGCGAACGAATAGAACTGCACCCGCCAGGACCACCTGATCACACCGACGTTGAAGTCGAAGATCGTTCGCGGATAGCGGCCGGTGAACAGGATCGCGAATCCAGCGGCCACGGTGAGAACGGCGAACGCGATCCACAGAAAGAACAGGACAACGTAGTGCGGTATCGCGAGTATCCATTTCACCAGCCACAACCAGCGCGACAGCGGTTCGTCCAGGTCACCGCGCAAGCTCACCGGATAGACGGTTGTATTTTCGGGATTCATGGGTGCTCCTCGCCTGGACACAGTGCCTCGCGACGTCGCCTGATGCGACGAAATCCAGTCACGTCCTGGAATTCAGGATGAATCACCCAGGCGCCCGCGCGGAGGGCCGAAAGGGCCGCGCATCCAGGACCTTTGGCCGGTACCCGACCCCGGTGACCAGACCGGTCGTCGCAGCGGCGGGTTACGGCGGCGGGCGCGTCTGCTGGCTGCCGCTGCCGTCACGCCGAATCGCCCGCGACGCCGACATGGTCCAGAAAGGAGGCACGCAACTCGCGCGCTGAAGTCGTCAACAGCCAGCCCCCGCGCCCTGGCCTTCGGCCGCACCATGAATGTTCAGCTGGCGACCTCGTTCGCGAACCGGTTGGCGCCCTATGGCCTCGGCGGAACCGCCGTCAACGAACGCTACCTGGAGCGCTGCGGACTGCCGCGGACCACCGCGATCGCCGTCACCGCGCTGACGGTGACCTTCCTGCTCGGCGGCCAAGTGGGCGCCAACATCGCCTACATCGCGGCGCTGGGCTTCTCGGTACACGCCTTCGGCGCGACTGCATCAGCCGCCCTGGTCGCCGCGGTATTCCTCGGCGGCCAAGCACTCGGGGCGGCGAGCCCGACCCCCGCCGGCCTGGGTGTCGTCGAGGCATACCTGGTGGCCGGGCTCATGGTCGGCGGCGTACCCAGCACACCCGCCGTCGCAGGCGTGCTCGCCTATCGGCTGGCGACATTCTGGCTTCCCGCCGCCGTCGGCTTCTTCTCCTTGCGCACCCTCCAGCGTCATCACATCCTGTGACGTCGGTATACCGCGCGGCATCACGTTGTTCGACACCATCGGCGTTATCAGGCAATGGGTTGCGTCGGCACGACCGGACGAACACACCCGGTTACCAGTCCTGCCCGAGCGGGCGACCGATTCGGCGCCATTCCCGATCCCAGGACGCGGCGCGACGGGCATCGAGCAGCTTGCCGACACCCCAGGCCAGGAGCAGTGCGCCTCCCCATGATCCGGCGAGCAGGGCAAGACCGGTGCTGATCCCCTCGCCGACCGCGGCATCGGAACGCTTCGGCGCGGTGGTCGGCTGCCCGTCCGGTCCGAGCCAGATCGGCACCTCCGCGCCGAGCGCCGATCCGCTCGGAACCTCGACGACCGCGGTTCCGGATTTCCCGTCGTGATTCCACCGGACCGCCGCTTCGTATCGCTCATTGGTCAGCCCGTGCTGGCGGGTGGCGATCACCGTCCGCTTCGGCTTCGCCGTGACCGTCGCCATCGCCTCGGCCTTGGCCGCGTTCTCGACGCGGATGCGCGCCATGGCGTCCGTGTAACCCGCGGTACCCGCCGCTCCCGCGAGTGGCACCGCCAGCAGCGCCACCGCGATCGCGAACATCCCGGCCAGCGCCTGGATCCGATCCGACGCACGGATCAGCGGGTTGGTGTGCCACGGACACAGACGCCACAATCGGACGGGCAATAACGGAAATTCGGACACCTTGATCACCCTCTTCCGGACGGCGCCCACTCTTCGGCTCGAAGTGCGTTCGATTCGTTGTGTCGAGAATCCCGTGTGCGCGAATCGAGCAGCAGAGACAAAGGTCTCCTGCCGACGAGCCGACCGGCCCCCGTTCGGTCGGCCGAACCGCCTCTGAACAGCTGAGCCTGTCGACGATTTCGGAGCTCACGCTCGGCATGCCGGCGGCTCGCTGACGAGAGCCTCGCCCCCATCGAGAGGGCCGCTCGCACCCGAGACGCTTCCCATTCCGCGATGCGGTGTCCGGTCACAGCTACCGCATCGAGCCGCGGGCAATGGTCCTGCTCCTACCCTCCCGGCGATCTGTCTCCCAAAACCGCAGGCCGACAACGGCGTCGGCGTACGCAGACGGGCCTGCTATCGGATGCGCCGCAGTGGTCCATTGCGGAGGGCGACAGGACTTTCGACCCTCTCGGCACCGTCGCGGGCGGTGCGAGAGTCGATCGCATGAGTAAAGGCACCGCGACGGATCCGACACTGCGGATGACGGATTCGGCACTACAGATATCGATCGGGCACCATGTCTCCGCCGCGGCGGCCGACTATGTGCGGCAGAAGGTCGGCCCCGCTTTGGATCACGCGTCAGAGCCGCTGCTCGGGGCGCGGGTCCGGGTCGCGGGGCACGCCGACCCGGCGGTGGCTCGGCCTGTCGTCGCCGTGTCATTCACCATGAGTCCGACCCCGGCGCCGGTACTGGATGTCCAGGCCGCCATCACGCGGCTCGGGCTGACCGGCCTGCCGTTCGTCTTCTTCCATGACAAGGCGTCGAAACGGGGCAGCGTGCTCTACCACCGCTACGACGGCGACTACGGCCTGATCACACCGCCGACGCGGCGGTAAGAGTTCGATCCTCGAGGGAACCATCATGAATATCCGTCACGCACCGCTGTATGTGCTCGCGCTGGCCGTCCTGGTCACCGCACTGGTCTTGACCGGCCTGCCAGCTGTCACCCTCCTGTTGCTCCAGGTCGTCCTGGCCTGCCCGCTCCTGTTGCTGGTCCTGATCGGCGGCGACAGCGGACACCGAGCCGAAGAGCGCATCCCCCAACCCGACGCACGAGGCCGCTGACCACTGCAGCAAGACTGCCGCATGCACCGCTGTAGGAAACGGCCCGGACGGGCGCCGATTCGGCGAGAAGATTCGGGGCATCCGACATGACGGATGTGCGCTGCTGCGCGCATGACGCCGCGGGCGGTAGCCGACGGCGGGTTTCCTGCGGCGGGCAATCGAGGTCCGCCGCCTGCTCATCGAGGGACTTTCGTCTCTGCCACGCATGAGACGCGGCAGACAAGCTCGATGGAGAATTCGATGACAACGAAAGGCAAAGCCATGGCCGATTCGACTGCCTCGCAGTCCGTCCCGCAGATGATCGCTGCTGTCGACGGGTCGGCGATCTCCTATCACGCGGTGGCCTGGGCAGCGGTCGAGGCTGTCCTGCACCGCAGGCAACTGCACATTCTCACCTCGATGGCGCTGCCCGGCGGTTTCGGTCCCGGCATGACACTGAGCGACGCGGACATCGAGTGGATGCGTCGCGACGGCGAACGGATCGTCACCGAAGCCAGCCGGATCGCGCGTGAGGCCGTGCCCGGTGAGGAACTCGTGCTCACCACCGAGGTGTCCTTCGACTTCCTCATTCCCACGCTGATCGACCGTTCGCGCCAGCTGACGATGCTGGTGGTCGGTAGCCGGGGCATCGGCGCGTTCCGGCGCGGGATGCTCGGCTCGGTCAGCACCGCGGTGACGCGGCACGCGCATTGTCCGGTCGCGGTCATCCACGACGTCGCCGGTATCGACCCGGAATGGGCGGACAAGCCGGTTGTGGTCGGTGTCGACGGCAGCGCCAACAGTGTTCCCGCCATCGAGCTGGCTTTCGAGGAGGCGGCGCTGCGTAAGGTCGGGTTGAGCGCGGTGCATACCTGGAGCGATGTCACCGGACTCGATTTCCCGGTGCCGGGCTGGGATGCGGCGCGGGAGTCGGAGGAGGCATTGCTCGCCGAACAGCTGGCCGGCTATGGCGAGCGCTACCCGGATGTTCCGGTTCGGCGGATCGTCAAGGTCGACCGACCGGCTCGCGCGCTGCTCGACGAATCCGAGAACGCGCAGCTGCTGGTGGTCGGCAGCCACGGCCGCGGCGGTTTCGCCAGCATGCTGCTCGGCTCGACCAGCAACACGCTGCTGCATTCGGCGCAGTGCCCGATGATCGTCGTGCGAGACCACGAACGTCCTCCGGCATGACGCCGCTGCGCATGTGACGCGCCCGCGCGCCGAGCTACCACGTCCACGTGGTGGTTGCAGTCCGGTGGCCGGAGACCGATCGGCGTCCTGATCCGCCGGGTCCGCCAAGGGGTCGCTGGACCCCCGACTTGTGGGCCATTGGGCCCTTCGTCGGCACTGTCAACGAATGCGACGCTGGCGATAAGACACCGGCGTCGAGAACGAGGTAGAAGCAATGGCCAAAAGGCACCCCGATGCCGACAGCGTGCGGGCCGCGTTGGCGCTGGCCGTGCGCGCGCCGTCGGTGCACAACACCCAGCCGTGGCAGTGGCGCGTCGGCGACACCACCGTGCACCTGTACGCCGACGACAGCCGCCGGCTGCCGCACGCGGACCCGGATCGACGCGATCTGCTGATCAGTTGCGGCGCCGCGCTGCATCACTTCCGGGTGGCGGCGCGGTCGTTCGGGTGGGACACCGTGGTGCACAGGTTCCCGAATCCGGCCGAGCCGCAGCATCTGGCGGCGATCGAGTTCTCCGCGACCACCCCGACCGCCGACGTCGTCGCCGCGGCGCGCGCCATCAGCCAGCGACGCACCGATCGGCGGCGGGTCACCTCGTGGGAGATTCCCGAGGCGCTGCTCGCCGAGATCATCGCTGCCGGCACTGCCGAGGGGGCGCTGATCAGCGAGGTCCCCGGTGGCCCTACCCGGATCCGGCTCGTGCGGGCCTTTCAGGACGCCGCGCGGCAGCATCACGCCGACCCTGCGTATCAGGCCGAGCTGGCCGCTTGGAGCGGACGTCATGCCGCCGAAGAAGGAGTGCCCGCCCGCAGTACGGTCACCGCCGCGGACCCGTTGACCCGCGAGTTCCACAATCCCACCCTGACCGAGGCGGTGCTGCACGACCTCGACGTTCGTGGCGGCCTTTTGCTGGTACACACCACCTCCGACGACCCGCTGTCGCGGCTGCGCGCCGGGGAGGCGACCAGTGCGGTGCTGTTGGCCGCCACCGAGATCGGATTGGCGACCTGCCCGTTGACCGAGCCGCTGGAGTTGCCGAGCACTCGCGATCTCATCCGAGACGATCTCCTCTCCGGCAGTGGTTTTCCGCAGCTCATAGTCAGAATCGGCTGGGCGGCCACCAGCGCCGCGCAAGTCCCGATGACTCCGCGTCGCACGCTGGAGGACGTGGTGCGCCCCTTGTGACATTGCGTCCAACGGGTCGCGGTTCCGCTGCTGCCGTCCCTCGGGGGCTGTGCGACGCCACGGTCGCCGATTTGACCGTGGCGGCCTGCCTGGAGCCGCAGGGACCCGCGCGGTGGCCGGTCTGCCACCGATCACCGGACTGCGGCGCTGTCGTCTGCGCGCTGCCCGGCAACCGGAAGCAGGCTCCCGTTCAACCGACCAGCTCGGGTTCGATCCGGAATACCGGATAATCCGAGGCGATCCGCTCATAGTCGGCGAGCGAGGCGTTCGGGCCGGCGGGGATGTGCGGGCGGGCTCCGGGTGCCACGCGCACGTACTGGCGCAGAATCGCCGCCCGCTGGCCGGGCGCGACCTCCGTCAGGTAGACCTTCTCACTGTCGCCGTGGCGCAGCAGGGCGTGGCCCTCGGCGGCGGCCACGTTGCGCACCCAGTTCGTGTTCTTCCCCAGCATCGACACCACATAGCGTGTGCCGCCGAGCTCCGTGAGCACCACCGGGAACCAGATCACACGCCCGCTGCGCCGCCCGCGGATCCCCAGCGCCGCGACCAACCGCGGCGCGATGCCCGCCGCGAAAAGCCATGCCGAAAACCGATTTTGAATCCGGGCGAACAGATTCGGTCTACCGCTGCGATACAACCAGCGCAAGTAGTTGTCGTATGCCCGCATGATGCACTCCTCGAAGAACGGGTGTAGTCCTGGCACACTCGATTTCACGGGCTTCTCCGGTCGCCGGGTAGGGCATCGGGCACTCCAGGTTGCCGACTCTCGCCCGCATGAAAGTGACGAAAGCCCCCCGTGGAAGAGCGGACAGCTGGTGTGGCCGCGGCGACGGATTCGTCCATCTCCGCGGTCATCGGCGCGTGGACAGGACCCGGGACGAAGCCCAGCACCGATGCCGCGCCCTTGGCGGTCACCCGGAGGGCCGGAAGTCCATGACCGCGGCCCGTCCGGCGGACATATTTTCTGTTTGCTAAACTCTGCAATCAGCGAGGTATTGCCGGTGTCGACGGTCAGCGGAAGGGAGCGGGCACTGATGCCTGGACTGCGGAGGCCGCTGTACCAGATGAAGGCCGATTTCTTCAAGACACTCGGTCATCCCGTGCGAATCCGGGTCCTCGAGCTGCTCAGCGAGCGCGAGCACGCGGTGTCGGAGTTGCTGAACGAGATCGAGGTGGAGGCGGCGAATCTGTCGCAGCAACTGGCCATCCTCCGCCGCGCCGGTCTGGTCACCGCCCGGCGGGAGGGACTGTCGGTGACCTATGCGCTCACTTCGCCGCAGGTCGCCCAACTCCTCGCCACGGCGCGCGCCATCCTCACCGGGGTGGTTGCCGGACAGGCCGAGGCATTGGAGCAGCAAACCGGATAGACCTCACGCTCCACCGGATATGCCGAGAGCCGCACATAAGTTGCAGAGTTTCTAAACTAACTAGCTAGTTGTTTTGTGAAGGAGAGACTGGTCGTGACCGAACACTCGACTACCGCCACCGGAACCGTGCAGGCGCCGACCGATAATGCGGCCATCCTGGCCTGGGTGGCCGAGGTCGCCGAGTTGACCGCCCCGGATCGGATCGTCTTCTGTGATGGTTCCCGCGCCGAGTGGGACCGGCTGACCGGTCTGCTGGTCGATAAAGGCACCTTCGTGCCGCTGACGGCGAAGCCGAACTCCTTCTGGTGCGTCTCCGATCCGGACGATGTGGCGCGGGTGGAGGATCGCACGTTCATCTGCTCGGAGAACCGAGATGACGCGGGCCCGACCAACAACTGGGTGGATCCGCTGGACATGCGCACGGTGATGACCGAGCACTATCGCGGCGCCATGGCCGGGCGCACGATGTATGTCATCGCGTTCTGCATGGGGCCGCTCGAAGCCGCGGACCCGAAGTTCGGTGTGCAGATCACCGATTCGGAGTATGTGGCGGTGTCGATGCAGATCATGACCCGCTCGGGGGCGCCGGTGTGGGGAAAGCTCACCGGCGAAATGGAGTTCGTGCGGTGCCTGCATTCGGTGGGCTCGCCGCTCGCCGACGGGCAGCAGGACGTGCCGTGGCCGTGTGACCACACCAAGTACATCTCGCACTTCCCCGAAGCACGGACGAT
Source organism: Nocardia sp. NPDC051787 (assembly GCF_040681325.1). Lineage (NCBI taxonomy): Bacteria > Bacillati > Actinomycetota > Actinomycetes > Mycobacteriales > Nocardiaceae > Nocardia > Nocardia sp. NPDC051787. The sequence goes on along the minus strand of NZ_JBFAYO010000037.1, from coordinate 24,297 downwards.
CTGGAGCTACGGCTCCGGGTACGGCGGCAATGCCCTGCTGGGCAAGAAATGCTTCGCGTTGCGCATCGCGTCGGTGCTCGGACGCGACGAGGGGTGGCTGGCCGAGCACATGCTGATCCTGAAACTCACCTCCCCGCAGGGCAAGACGCATTACATCGCGGCGGCGTTCCCGTCCTCGTGCGGGAAGACAAACCTCGCGATGCTCGAGCCGGTTCTATCCGGTTGGACCGCGGAGACCATCGGTGACGACATCGCCTGGATGCGGTTCGGCGCCGACGGCCGGTTGTATGCGGTGAACCCCGAAGCCGGTTTCTTCGGTGTCGCACCGGGAACGGGTGCGAAGACGAACCCGAACGCGATCGCGACCATCAATGTGGGCAACTCGGTCTTCACCAATACAGCCCGCACCGACGACGGCGACATCTGGTGGGAGGGGCTGACCGATCAGCCGCCGACCGATCTGATCGACTGGCGCGGCAACGATTGGACACCTGAGGCCGGAACACCTGCCGCGCATCCGAATTCGCGATATTGCACGCCGATCGAGCAGTGCCCGTCGGTGGCGCCGGAATGGAACGACCCGACCGGTGTGCCGATCTCGGCAATCTTTTTCGGCGGCCGCCGCGCCACCACCATCCCTCTGATCACCGAGTCCTTCGACTGGGAGCACGGCGTGTTCACCGCGTCGGTGCTGTCGTCGGAGACCACCGCCGCCGCGACCGGCGCGGTGGGCGTGGTGCGGCGCGATCCGATGGCGATGCTGCCGTTCCTTGGCTACCACGTCGGGGACTACTTCGCGCACTGGCTGAAGCTGGGCGCTGGCGCGGACCCGGCCAAGCTGCCGAAGATTTTCCAGGTCAACTGGTTCCGCCGCGGTGCCGACGGCACGTTCCTGTGGCCCGGCTTCGGTGACAACGTCCGCGTGCTGAAATGGGCCCTCGAGCGATTGGACGGCGCCGCGGACGCGGTCGACACCCCGATCGGGTACGTGCCCACCGCCGACGCGCTCGACCTCACCGGCTTCGATGAGGGAAGGCGTGCTCGGGCTGAAGCTGCCCTGGCCGTAGCACCCGACGAGTGGGTGGCCGAGGTCGCGTCGATCGATGAGTGGTACGCGACCATCGGCGGCAATCGACTGCCCGAACAGCTCCGAGAGCAGCTGGTGGCATTGAAGACTCGTCTGGCAGCTACGCGGTGAGCGTGCGCGCATTGCTCCCCGACTGGTCGGACTGGAAGCCCGCGGTGCACGCCCCCGGTGCGGACCTGCTGTCGGGGTTGATTGTCGCGCTCGTCGCGTTGCCGCTGGCACTCGGATTCGGGATCAGTTCCGGACTCGGCGCCGCGGCAGGCCTGGCGACAGCGGTCGTGGCCGGCGCGGTGGCGGCAGTGTTCGGCGGATCCCGGTTCCAGGTGTCGGGCCCGACCGGCGCCATGACGGTGGTGCTGGTACCGATCTTCCATCAGCACGGAGGCAGCGGGGTGCTGGCCGTGGGGCTGATGGCTGGTCTCGTGCTGGTGGTGCTCGCGGTCGCCGGGGTCGGGCGGGCCGTGCGATACATGCCGGCTCCGGTGATCGAGGGGTTCACCGCCGGCATCGCGGTTGTCATCGCGCTGCAACAGTTTCCAGCTGCCCTCGGCATCGCCGACACCGAAGGCGAAAAAGTATGGCAGACCGCCTTCCATGCGGTACGCGAGTTCGTCTCACATCCCCACCATGTGGCACTCGCGACCGCGCTGGCGGTGGCCGCGGTCGTGCTGGTCGGAGGCCGGTACCTGCCGAAACTGCCCTTCGCGCTGATCGCCGTGGCCGCCGCCACCGCGATGGCGCAGGTGTTCGACCTGACCCTCACCCCCATCGGGACGATCCCATCCGGATTGCAGGTCCCCAGCGCGGGATTCCTACACCCAGGCCAGCTGTCCGCACTGATCGTTCCCGCCCTGGCTGTCGCCGCCCTGGCGGCCTTGGAGTCACTGCTGTCGGCCACTGCCGCCGACGCCATGGCCGTCGGAACCCGCCACAATCCCGACCGTGAACTGCTCGGTCAGGGCCTGGCCAACATCGCCGCACCCCTGTTCGGCGGCGTCCCGGCCACCGGCGCGATCGCTCGAACGGCGGTCAATGTTCGCTCCGGCGCGCGCACCCGGCTCGCCGCTGTCACCCACGCCGTGGTGCTCGCCGCCCTCATCTATCTCGCCGCGCCGCTAGTCGCGGGCATCCCGCTGGCGGCACTCGCCGGAGTACTGCTGGCAACCACCGTGCGCATGGTGGAAACCGCGTCACTGGCCGCGATCGCCCGCGCCTCCACAGCGGATGCCGCAACCATGGTCGCCACCTTCTTTGTGACGGTCGCCCTGGATCTGGTGACCGCAGTCGCCGTCGGCGTCGGCATCGCGATCGTTCTCGCCTTGCGGTCGGTCGCCAAAGAAGCACGGCTACACCAGATTCCGCTCGGCGTCCAGGCCGACGACACCGATCATCTGGCAGAGGAACACGACCTACTGCACGACCACATCGTCGCCTACCGCATCGACGGCCCGCTGTTCTTCGCCGCACACCGCTTCCTCCTGGAACTGACCGAGGTGTCCGCCGTGCATGTGGTCATCCTGCGCATGTCGCACATCACCGCCCTCGACACCACTGGCGCCCTCATGCTCAAAGACGCCATCGGCAAACTCGAACACCGAGGCATCACCGTGCTCATGTCCGGACTACGTGCCGACCACCACCGACGCCTGGCCGCGATCGGCGCCCTACCCGCAGGCGGGCAGGAGCACATCTTCGCCCACACCCCGGACGCCATCGCGCACGCCCGCGGATTCATACCGGTCGCCATCGAGTCGCCGAACTGATCAGCAATAGCCGAGACCGGTAGATGGCTTGGACTCAGCGCGCCGACCTCTGCGGCAACGGAACCGACCAGCGGACAACCGTGCCGCCGGTGGGGCCTTTCCCGGCGCTGAAGCTGCCACCCGGCTCTTCGGTGCGAGCGGCCATGTTGGCCAGCCCGCTGCGACGGGAAAGGTCCTCGGGTAGGCCGATACCGTTGTCGGCGATCTCGAGGACGACGTCGTCGCCGATGGTGAGCTTGACCGAGACCGTGCTGGCATGTGCGTGCCGAACCACGTTGCTGAGTGATTCTCGCAGCACCGCTTCGACGTGGTCGAACATGGTGGAGGTCAGTACCGACACCGGCCCGGCCAGGCGGATCGAGGTGCGCAGCTCGGTTTCCGCGGTCATCTCGGCCACCACGGCGTGCAAGCGTTTGCGCAGGACCGGCGCTTCCGCGGACGTGCTGGAATGCAGATCGAAGATCGAGTGCCGGATGTCCTGCACGATGGTTTGCACGTCGTTGATGGTCTCGCTGAGCCGGGACTTGATCTCGGGGGCGCGGGCGCGCTGCGCCGTTCCCTGCAGCGACAGCCCGACGGCGAACAGCCGCTGGATGACGTGGTCGTGGAGGTCGCGGGCAATGCGGTCGCGTTCGGAGACGACGTCGAGTTCGCGCATTCTGCGCTGACTGTTCGCCAGCTGCAAGGCCAGCGCGGCTTGGTTGGCGAAGGCCGTCATCATTGTTCGGCCCGCGGCGTCCAGGGCCGGCATCTCGGCCGAGCGCATGACGGTCAGGACGCCGATGATCGACTGGCCCGCCCGCAACGGCGCGGTCAGTGCTGGACCGTACTTCACGGGCGAATCCAGCCTCAGGCCGCCGCTCGGTTCATCGGCCGAGCTACCTTCCTGGTCGCGGAACGCCGCACCGGTATGTGAACCGTCGAGCGAGATCCTTTGTCCGAGGATCTCCTCGGCGTCGGTTCCGGCCGCCGAGACCACGACGAGCTCACTGACCTCCTCCGACGGCATCTCGGGGTCTTCCTGCAAGGCGAGATAGCCGCACACCGACTCGGTCAGCGTCAGCGCGCGTTCGGTGATCAGTTCGAGCACTTCGGTCGGTTCCCCACCGGCCAGCACGACCGTCGCCACATCCTGTGTGGCTTCCAGCCACTGCTGCCGGATCCGGGATTCTTCGTAGAGGCGGGCATTGGCGATGGCGATGCCCGCCGCGGCCGCCAACGCCTGCACGACGACTTCGTCGTCCTCGGTGAACTCCTGTCCGCCGGCCTTCTCGGTCAAGTACAGATTGCCGAAGATCTCGTCGCGGACCTGAACAGGCACCCCGAGAAAGGTTTTCATCGGCGGATGATTGGCGGGGAAACCAACAGACGACGGATGCGCGGACATATCGGCCAGCCGGATCGGCTTCGGTTGCTCGAACAGGAGCCCGAGCACACCGTGCCCGCGCGGCAAATCACCGATCAGGACCCGGGTGCGGTCATCGATGCCCTCGTACACGAACTCGGCCAGCTGCTTGGAGGTCTTGTCGGTTTCCCGGACGCCGAGCGCACCGTAGCGGGCATCGACCAGCTCGATCGCGGTATGGACGATCGCCCGCAGCGTGTTGTCCAGCTCGAGACCGGCCGTGACCACCAGCATCGCCTCGATGAGCCGATCCATCTGATCACGCACACCGACGATCTCCGCGATGCGATCCTGCACCTCGGCCAGCAACTCGCGCAGGCGGGACTGGGCCAGCGTCCCGATCACCGGCGACCTGCCGTCTAGGCCGAAGTCGGCCGATGGATCTTGCATACCGACATTCTGGCATCCACGGACGCCCTAGCAGCACGATACCGACGCTGTACAAGATCGCCACCGACCCCAGAGCCCATCCTCGAGCAAAGACCGCAGCTCCCGACTGCTGCCGGGGGTGGGCCGGCGTGCCGTGGATCCACCGCACCGCCCGGCGGCGATATCCCGGCGAGCATCCGAACCGTCCCGCCGGGCGCGGCGCGGTCCGCAGGGCAAGAGGCGGCGTTTGACTCGATGCGTGTGAGGAACGTTAACCACTGTCGACCTTGTTAGGGCAATCCGGCCTCCGGTTGCGAGCCGGTGGGCCCTAGCCGGTCGGCATGCATGTGACGGACGCTCAGGACGCTCGACCAGCCACGCGGGCGGGCCTGAGATGACACGAGTGACAGGGTCCGGCAACACCATGACTTCTAGCCCTTACACAGCACAGTCCAACTTCGCGGCGGGCGCCATGCCGCGGCGCGCTGCCATCGATGTGGCATCAGTGAGCTGGCAGCGGGGGGTGATGGTGGCGCTGGCGACGATCGGATTCGCGGTCAATTTCTGGGCGTGGGCGCTGCTGAGCCCCTTGGGTCCGCTGTTCCAGGATGCGCTGGCGTTGAGCGCTTTCGAGCAGGCATTGCTGGTCGCGGTCCCGGTGGTCGTCGGCGCGGTGGGCCGGATTCCGGTGGGCGCGTTGACGGATCGGTTCGGCGGCCGGGTGATGTTCCCGGCGATATCGGTGATCACGATCGTGCCGGTGTTGTTCATCGGGCTGATCGGGCACGGCTCGCTCGCGGCACTACTGGTCGGCGGCTTCTTCCTCGGTATCGGTGGCACCGCGTTCGCGGTGGGTGTGCCGTTCGTCAACGCGTGGTTTCCGCCGCGGAGGCGTGGCCTCGCGATCGGGGTCTTCGGTGCCGGGATGGGCGGAACGGCGATCAGTGCGCTGACCACGGTGCGGCTGGTCGATGCAGGGTCCACGTCGACACCGTTTGTGGTGACCGCGGCGGTGCTGGCGGTCTACGCCGTGGTCGCGGCCGTGTGGTTGCGTGACGCGCCCGAGCGGTCGGTGCCGACGGAATCGGTGGGGCGGCGGCTGGCCGACACCACACGGCTGCCGCTGACGTGGCAGGCCTCGGCGTTGTATGCGGTGGCTTTCGGCGGGTACGTGGCGTTCTCGGTGTATCTACCTGCCTACCTGAAGTCCGTCTATGGGCTGACTCAGGCCGACGCGGCCAACCGGATGGCCGGATTCGTGCTGCTGGCTGTGTTGATGCGCCCGGTGGGCGGCTGGCTGTCGGACCACGTCGGCCCGGTGCGGGTGCTCGCGGCGGGATTCTCGGTGGTGACCGTCGCCGCCGTCGTGCAGGCGTTCACTCCGGCTCTGATGCCGGTGAGCACGGTGGCGTTCCTGTCCATGGCTGCTGCGCTGGGCGCGGGCAGCGGCGCCGTGTTCGCCGTGGTCGCGCTGTTGGCCCCCGCAGACAAGGTCGGTTCCGTGACCGGTGTGGTCGGCGCCGCTGGAGGACTCGGCGGATTCGTGCCGCCATTGGTGATGGGCGCCCTCTACGGCGCGCTGGGATCCTACGCGCTCGGGTTGGCCGCGCTGGCGGCCGTGGCCGCTGCCACTCTCGGGTTCACCCTGACCAGCGTGCGCCGTGCGGTGCGCACTCACACCCGGCCGTGAACTGCGCGCTGCCTTGATCGAGCACGATATCCAGGAGGAATGATCCGGTGAGCACTAAGGCCGAAACACAGTCCCGCCGAGCGGGATTGGACACCGAATTGACCGACGCGCTGGTGGCAACCCGCAGGTTCTTCACCCGCGCCGAGATATCCGACGACAACCGGGCGCTGTATCAGATCGGCGGCAGAAGCGCGGACCAGTTCTACCGGGACCGCTGGAGCCACGACAAGGTGGTGCGATCGACCCATGGGGTGAACTGCACCGGGTCGTGCTCCTGGAAGATCTACGTCAAAGACGGAATCATCACCTGGGAGACGCAGCAAACCGACTATCCCTCGGTGGGGCCGGATCGCCCGGAATACGAACCGCGCGGCTGCCCGCGTGGTGCGGCGTTCTCGTGGTACACCTACTCACCGACGCGCGTGCGCTACCCGTATGTACGGGCGGTGTTATTGCAGATGTACCGGGAAGCCAAGGCAGCCACCGGCGATCCGGTGACCGCGTGGGCGCGCATTGTCGAAGACCCCGAGCGTGCGCGCGCCTACAAAGCGGCACGCGGCAAAGGTGGGCTGGTGCGGGCGTCCTGGGACGAGGCCGCCGAGTTGGTCGCTGCCGCGCATGTGCACACGATCAAGCGCTACGGCCCCGACCGGGTGGCGGGGTTCTCCCCGATCCCGGCGATGTCGATGGTTTCGCACGCCTCCGGTGCCCGGTTCGTATCGCTGCTGGGTGGGACGATGCTGTCGTTCTACGACTGGTATGCCGACCTGCCGGTGGCTTCGCCGCAGGTGTTCGGGGATCAAACCGATGTACCGGAATCCGGGGACTGGTGGGACGCCGGATATCTGATCATGTGGGGTTCCAACCTGCCGGTGACCCGCACCCCGGATGCGCATTGGATGGCCGAAGCCCGCTACCGCGGCCAGAAGGTGGTGGCGGTCTCCCCGGACTACGCCGATAACGTCAAGTTCGCCGACGAATGGCTGGCCGCAGCGCCGGGAACCGACGGGGCGCTGGCGATGGCGATGGGGCACGTGGTGTTGAGCGAGTTCTTCGTGCGACGGCAGGTGCCGTATTTCCTCGACTACGTCAGGCGATACACCGACCTACCTTTCCTGATCCGACTACAGCCGCACGGCGATTCCTATGCGCCGGGCAAGTTCCTGACTGCCGCCGACCTCGACGGTCACCGCGACACCGAGCATGCAGAGTTCAAACCCATCCTGCTCGACGCGGCTACCGGCGAGCCGGTCGTGCCCAGTGGATCGCTGGGTTTCCGTTACGGCGAGCAGGGCGCGGGCCACTGGAATCTCGATCTCGGTGCGGTCGAGCCGGTGTTGTCGGTCTATGGCGGCGAGGTGGCGTCCATCGACCTGCCCAGGTTCGACCTGACCGAGCAGAGCAGCCTCCGGCGTGGGGTGCCAGTGCGCCGGATCGGCGGTCATCTGGTCACCACCGTGTTCGACCTGCTGCTGGCGCAATACGGTGTGCACCGCGACGACCTGCCCGGGCGCTGGCCCACCGGCTACGACGACGCAGACGAGCCCTATACCCCCGCCTGGCAGGAGACGATCACCGGCGTTCCCGCACCCGCCGTCGCGCGGATCGCCCGGGAGTTCGCCACCAATGCCGAGGAATCACGCGGCCGGTCGATGATCATCATGGGTGCGGGCACCAACCACTGGTTCCACTCCGACACCATCTACCGCGCATTCCTCACCCTGACCACCCTCACCGGCTGCCAGGGGGTCAACGGCGGCGGGTGGGCGCACTACGTCGGACAGGAGAAATGCCGCCCGGTCACCGGCTGGTCGCAGCTGGCCTTCGGGCTGGACTGGTCACGTCCACCGCGGCAGATGATCCAAACCGCCTACTGGTACCTGCACACCGACCAGTTCCGCTACGACCACTTCAGCGCCGACACCCTCGCCGCGGCGGGCTCGGGCGGGCAGTTGGCGGGCAAGACCACCGCCGATGTCATCGCCCATGCCGCACGTCTGGGCTGGATGCCGTCGTATCCGACTTTCGACCGCAATCCCCTCGACCTCGCCGACGAAGCCGCCGCCGCGGGCATCCCGGCCGCTGATCATATCGTGGGCGAGTTGAAGGCCGGGCGTCTGCGTTTCGCGTGCGAGGACCCTGATTCCCCGGACAACTTTCCCCGGGTGCTCAGTGTGTGGCGGGCCAACCTGCTCGGCTCTTCGGCCAAAGGCAACGAGTACTTCCTGAAGCATCTGCTCGGCACCGATTCCTCGCTTCGGGCTGAGGAAGCGCCGCCGCACGCTCGGCCGAAGGATGTCGTGTGGCATGAGCAGGCGCCGGTCGGGAAGCTGGATCTGCTGCTGTCGCTGGACTTCCGGATGACCAGCACGACGATGTTCTCCGATGTCGTGCTGCCGGCCGCCACGTGGTACGAGAAGCATGATCTCAGCACCACCGACATGCACCCGTTCATCCATTCGTTCAACCCCGCCATCGCCCCACCCTGGCAGACCCGCACCGACTGGGCAGCGTTCCAGACCATCGCCGAAGCGTTCAGCACGCTGGCCGCAGACCATCTCGGAGTGCGCCGGGATGTGGTTGCCACGCCGCTGCTGCACGACACTCTCGATGAGCTGGCGACCCCGCATGGGCGGGTGCGGGATTGGAAAGCCGGTGAATGCGAACCGATTCCGGGTGTCACCATGCCTCGGCTGAGCGTGGTGGAGCGCGACTACACCGCGATCGCGGCGAAGCTGGCGGCGTTGGGTCCTCTGGCCGAGAAATTGGGTGCCACAACGAAAGGCATCACCTATCGCCTCGACCGCGAAGTGGAGTATCTGCGTCACAAGAACGGCGCCGTGCGCGGTGGTCCCGCCGACGGTCGCCCGTCGCTGGCGAAGGATCTGCATGCCTGCGAGGCGATTCTCGCGTTGTCCGGCACCACCAACGGGCACCTGGCTACCCAGGGATTCCGCACACTCGAACAGCGCACGGGCACGGCGCTGGCCGACTTGGCGGCCGAGCACGAGGGCAAACAGATCACCTTCGCCGACACCCAAGCCGCGCCGGTTCCGGTCATCACCTCTCCGGAATGGTCCGGCAGCGAGACCGGCGGCCGCCGATACTCCCCGTTCACCATCAACGTCGAGCGCCTCAAACCATGGCACACCCTCACCGGCCGCCAGCACTTCTTCCTCGACCACGACTGGATGATCGAACTCGGCGAGCAGCTGCCGGTTTTCCGGCCGCCGCTGAACATGACCGCCCTGTTCGATGAGCCGCATATCGGTGACCGCGGTGAACTCGGCATCACCGTGCGCTATCTGACCCCGCACAGCAAGTGGTCGATCCATTCGGAATACCAGGACAACCTGTTCATGCTCAGCTTGTCCCGCGGTGGTCCGACGATCTGGATGTCGGATCGCGACGCGGCGAAAATCGGTGTAGCCGATAACGACTGGATCGAGGCGGTCAACCGCAACGGCGTCGTGGTGGCACGCGCGGTCGTGTCGCACCGGATGCCCGAAGGCACCGTCTACATGCATCACGCCCAAGACCGACTGATCGACGTCCCCCGCGCCGAGACCTCCGGTAAACGCGGCGGTGTCCACAACTCGCTGACCCGCCTGCTGATCAAACCCAGCCACCTCATCGGCGGCTACGCCCAGCTGTCGTTCGCGTTCAACTACCTCGGCCCCACCGGCAACCAACGCGACGAAGTCACCGTGCTCCGCCGCCGGAGCCAGGAGGTGAGCTACTGATGCGTGTCATGGCGCAGATGGCGATGGTGATGAACCTCGACAAATGCATCGGATGCCACACCTGTTCGGTGACCTGCAAGCAGGCGTGGACCAACCGGTCCGGTGTGGAGTACGTCTGGTTCAACAACGTCGAAACCCGTCCCGGACAAGGATATCCCCGCACCTACGAAGACCAGCGGCGCTGGCGCGGCGGCTGGCGGCTGGGCAAGCGCGGGCGGTTGCGGCTGGCCGGCGGGGGAAGGCTGCGCAAGCTGGCCACCATCTTCTCCAACCCCAAACTGCCCCGGCTGGCCGACTACTACGAGCCGTGGACCTACGACTACGCCAACCTGCTCACCGCAGGTCCGCAGGCCCACACCCCTGTGGCGCGGCCTCGATCGCTGATCACCGGCGAACCCACCAAGATCACCTGGTCGGCCAACTGGGACGACAACCTCGGCGGCGCCCCCGACCACGGCGATCGCGACCCGGTGCGCAAGGGCATCGAGGACAAGGTCCGCTTCGAATTCGAGCAGACCTTCATGTTCTATCTGCCCCGCATCTGCGAGCACTGCCTCAACCCGTCGTGCGCGGCGTCGTGCCCGTCCGGCGCGATCTACAAGCGCAGCGAGGACGGCATCGTGCTCGTCGACCAGGACCGCTGCCGCGGCTGGCGTATGTGTGTCTCCGGCTGCCCGTACAAGAAGGTGTATTTCAACCACCGCACCGGCAAAGCCGAGAAATGCACCTTCTGCTTCCCCCGCGTGGAAGTTGGCATGCCGACGGTATGCGCGGAGACCTGTGTGGGGCGGCTGCGCTACATCGGACTGGTCCTCTACGACGCCGACCGGGTTCTGGAGGCGGCGTCCACACCCGCCGACACCGACCTGTACGACGCCCAACGCTCGATCCTGCTCGACCCGAACGACCCCACCGTGATCGCTGCCGCCGAGCAAGCGGGCATCCCCGCCGACTGGATCACAGCCGCACAGCGCTCACCGATCTACACGCTCATCAACACCCTCCGGGTGGCACTGCCGCTGCATCCGGAATACCGCACCATGCCGATGGTCTGGTACATCCCGCCACTGTCACCGGTCATCGACATCGTCCGCGACACCGGCCACGACGCCGAGGACCACGGCAACCTCTTCGCAGCCATCGACGCGCTGCGCATCCCGGTCGAATACCTCGCCCGCCTCTTCACCGCGGGAGACCCCCGACCGGTCGAGGCGGTGCTGCGGCGGCTGGCCGCGATGCGCAGCTACATGCGCGATATCAACCTCGGCCGCGAACCCCAGGAAGCGATCGCGGCGAAGGTCGGGATGACCGGAGAGCAGATCCATGACATGTACCGGCTGCTGGCGCTCGCCAAATACGACGAGCGCTACGTGATCCCACCCGCCCACGCCGAACAAGCCCACGGGCTGGAGGAACTGGCCACCGAATGCAGCCTCGATTACGAGGGCGGCCCCGGTATGGGCGGCTCCGGCCCGTTCGGGGAAAGCTCCGCCGGCCCCTCCCCCATCGCGGTGGAGAACTTCCGCATGCTGCGTGACCGGCAAACCACCGACACCATCGCCGCACCAGTCGACAAGGGCAACCGCGTCAACCTGCTCAACTGGGACGGAAAAGGCCGTCCGCCCGGTCTTTTCGGGCCACCACCCACACCTGAGCAAAGCCCTCGTGGCCCGGGACCGGAGTTGAAGCCATGACAATCACCGACACCCACCGCATCCTCGCCTGGCAGGCACAGTCACTGCTGATGAGCTATCCCGACCAGCACCTGACCGCTCAGCTGCCGCTGCTGCGGCGGGTCAGCGCAGCACTGCCGAGCGTGCTCGGTGCCCCGCTCCAAGCTTTCCTCGACCACGCCGAAGCAATCGGGCCGGTGGATCTGGCGGCCGACTATGTCGCCACCTTCGACCATCACAAGCGATTCAGCCCGTATCTGACCTACTTCAGCTACGGCGACACCCGCAAACGCGGCGTGGCGCTGCTGCGGTTCAAACACACCTATCGTGCCGCCGGGCTGGTCCTGCGCGACGACGAACTGCCCGACCATCTGGCGGTGGTCCTGGAATTCGCCGCGACTGCCGACGCCAAGGCAGGAACGCAACTGCTCATCGAGCACCGCGCGGGAGTGGAGCTGCTGCGTCTGGGCCTGCGGGAAGCCGGATCGGCGTGGACGCCGGTGCTGGACTCGGTGTCGGCGACCCTGCCTGCGCTCGGACGAAACGAACACGACGCGGTCGCACGGTTGGCCGCGCAAGGCCCGCCGGAGGAAGAAGTGGGCCTCGCGCCCTTCACTCCCTCCGACTACATGCCGCAGGGAGTAGCCCGATGACCACCCAACCCGCCGGCACCCTCGACATCCTGCTGTGGGTCGCTATCCCCTACGCCTCGATCGCCTGCTTCGTCGTCGGCCACGTGTGGCGTTACCGCTACGACAAATTCGGCTGGACCACCCGCTCCACCCAGCTCTATGAGAACCGGCTGCTCCGCTTGGGCAGTCCGCTGTTCCACTACGGCATCCTGCTGGTCATCCTCGGCCACATCGGCGGACTGCTGATCCCGAAATCCTGGACCGAGGCCGCCGGGATCAGCCAGCACACCTACCACCTCGTCGCGGTCGGCCTCGGAGCGATAGCCGGCGCCGCCACCCTCACCGGCGCGGCAATCCTGATCTACCGGCGCCGCACCGTCGGACCGGTGTTCTCCGCCACCACCCGCAACGACAAGATCATGTACGTGTTGCTGATCGGCACCATCGTGCTCGGACTGGGAACAACCGTGCTGGGCAACCTCACCGACCACCCCCACGACTACCGCGACACCGTCTCTCCATGGTTCCGGTCGATCTTCGCACTGCGACCCGAACCGGAACTCATGGCCGCCGCCCCACTCGGCTTCCAATTGCATGCGCTGGCCGCCTGGGCACTGTTCGCGTTCTGGCCCTTCAGTCGGCTCGTCCACGTCTTCTCGATGCCACTGGGCTACCTCACCCGGCCCTACATCGTTTACCGCAGTCGCGATCCTCAACTCGGTTCCCGAGCACCACGACGCGGTTGGGAACAAGTTCGATAACCCTCGTTCCCACCGCCGCGCCGAAGCCTGGATCCAGCCGGCAGCGGCGACATCCACCGACAGCAGCCGATGCCCGCCCTGCCCCATCCTGTGCAGATGGGACGGGGCGAGCATGCATCGTCGGTGATGGTCGAAAGTCCTCGCTGAACCGGGTCATCAGATCGCGGGTGCGCGCCGACGGCACAGCCACGACGGCAACGGAAGTCCGCTCATGAGGGGTCCTCGTGCTCTGCCCAGCTACCCGGCAGCGAGGGATCGTGGAGGGAACCACTCGACCACGAAGGGCAACGACATCCATGGACCGCGCACTGCCGGACGACAGCATCGTCGAAACCGCGTTGGCACTGGCCCTGCGCGCGCCATCGAGACACAACGTTCAGCCGTGGCGCTGGCAGATCGACCGGAGCAGCATGCACCTATATCTGGATCGGACGCGAGCGCTGCCCAGGACCGAGCTCGATCAGCGAGATCTGCTCCTCAGTTGTGGGGCCGCGTTGCACCATTTGTCGGTGGCCTTCGCCGCACTGGGATGGGCGACGATCGTGCGCCGGATGCCGAATCCGGATGACCCGGACCATCTGGCCGCGGTGACAACAGTGGCACATCGGCCAACCAGCCAGGACATCGCCATGAGCGCCGCGATCACCCAGCGGCGCAGCGACCGCAGAAACTACCGCAGCTGGATCATCCCGCCCGGCTACCTCGGGCTACTCACCGAGCGCGCCGCGGCCCTGGGTGCACTGATTCGCCCCGTTCGCGAACGCGCCGATGACCGACTGTCCGTCGCGACGCAGTCCGCAGCCCGAGCCCCAGCCAGCGATCCGGCAATCGGCATCCGACGCTGCAGCGGCATCGAGGAAGCGACAGCATGCCACATCCAGGCAGCCCGGGTCGGTGACGACATCCCCGAGGCCACGATGGCCGCCGCGGTCCTTGCCGATGCGATAACAGAACCCGACCATTCCGACCTTCTCCTCCTGGCCACCATCACCGATGACCGGCTCGCGCGGCTCCGCGCAGGAGAGGCGATGAGTGCGGTCCTGCTGACCGCCACCAATGTCGGACTGGCCACCTGCCCGCTCTCCGGCCCGCTCGAAAACGCCGAACTACGCACTCGGCTGCGACACGACATCCTCGACGACACCGCCCACCCCCAAGTCATCCTGCGGGTCGGTCAGCCTCCCGGCAGCGCTGACCCGCCGCCGATGACGCCCCGGCGATCACTCGCCGAAGTGCTCGCCTCCGTCAAGACCTGAGGCCACCCGTCAGGCTCGCCACTCCGGCTTCAACGTGGTCGCGATCGCCGCCGCGCAGGTGCGACAGCTCGATCGCATCGCCATCCACAGCCCTTGCTGAAGCAGGGAATACCGGCACGCTACCGGCTTCGGCCCGAAGTGCTCCGCCGGACAGCGCACGGTGCAACTGCCGTCCCGAGCGTGACCCATTCACCCTCACCCTTCCGTCACTCACACGCAACAGGCGCCGGGCACGACGGCCGCTCCGCCCGGCCCAGCACCGCCGCGCGGGCGGATGGTCCGAGTCCGAAGGACCATCTACGTGATGGCCTTCGGTTCTGTCGTGGACCAGGACCACCACGGGATCATCACCAACCATGGCAGAGATCACCGGTTATCGGACGTCGGGATGGGCAGCCTCGGCGATGCTGACGGCCTTGCATGCCCCGATCACGCGCAGGCTGGCACGCGGCCTGACAGAGCTGCGCTATCAGGCCCGCCGCACGCATCGACGGATCGCTTTGCCGGTCTCGTATGCCCGCGACGGTAAGCAGGTGGTCGTGCGAGTCGGTCACGCCGAAACCAAGTCGTGGTGGCGCAATTTCACTACACCCGGGCAGGTATCGGTATGGGTCGACGGGCGCTGGCAAACGGGCACCGCACGAGTGGTCGAGCCGGGCACCGGCGAGTACGCCGATGTATGGGCGATCTACCCCCGCCGTTTTCCCCGCATACCCGCCTCCGGCACCGACCCGATGGTGGTCACCGAACTCGATCCTGCCCAGAATCGGGAACACACCGCCACTGCATCGGGCAAACGATTGTGGCGGCGCTGGTTCGCGACGGTCACCCTGGGTGAGCTGCTGGGTTTCGCGGTCCCCGCCGTGGCTGCTGTGCTGGTGCGCGAAGCCGCCGAGGCGGTGGCCGTCGCAGTGCTGCTGGCGGCGGGTGCCGTCGAGGGCACGGTACTGGGCTGGTTCCAAGCGCGCGTGCTGCACGCGGTCGTGCCTGGACTTCCACGCCGCGACTGGATCACAGCCACGGCGGCAGGGGCGCTGGTCGCCTGGTTGTCCGGCGTAGGACTGGTCGTCTCGGACGGCTTCAAAGGATGGCCGCCTCTGCTGGTGGTGCCCACGGCGGCGGCCGCTGGTGTGGTGATGGTGCTGTCGCTGGGGGTAGCCCAATGGTTCGTACTGCGCAACCACCTGACTGGTGCCGGCAGCTGGGGCGCGGCGACCGCCCTGGGCTGGGTCGCCGCGTTGGCGGTCTTCACGCTCTTCACCACCCCGTTGTGGCAACCCGAGCAGCCCGGCGCACTCACCGCGGCGATCGGCATCGGCGGCGGGTTACTCATGGCCTCCGTTATGGCCGCTGTCACCGGCACATACCTGGTGTGGCTGCTGCGCGCACAGCCGCACGCCCAGCTTTCCTGAGCGCTCTGTGCGACCGAGAGGCTATCGACGCTGGGCAAACTGACACCACGGCAGCGTTGTCTTGGAATCCTGCCCCTACCCCAATCGGGATTCGTCCGCACACACCGGCACAGCGGCCATCGCTCTGGCGCCTGCTGGGTCGATCTTATCGGCTACTCCGACTTGCTTCTCGCCGAGACGATTCCCGCCGGTGCGTCGGCGGTCTCGCCACGAGGTGGGCCTGACCACCTCGAATCCGCGCACCGGCCACGCTGCGCTCGATGTCACTGTTCCTCGCCGGTCGGGCAGCACGAGTGGCCAGCGGCTTGGGAAGCGGTTCTCGGATCGGATCAGTCATTCTGGGGCGGGGCAGGATTGCGGCGGACGGCGAGGATCTCGCTGACCGGGCGCCGTGGTGTCGGCGGGCCCGGTTCGGGCTCGGTGGGTGCGACGCCGACGCGGATGATGACCTGCGGCACACCGGCGCTGGTGAGCACGCTGTCGATCGCCTTGCGGGCGGCGGGCAGTTCGGTGATGTGGGTGAGCGCGCAGGTCGCCAACCCTTGGGCGGTGCATTCCAGCAGTAATGCCGAGAGCGCTTCGCCGGTGTGCAGCCAGTCCGCGATGGTATTGCCGGTCGAGCTGAGCACCAGCAGCCGCGCCTGGTCATCGAGTTCGCCACGCCGCTGGGAGTGCGGGGCGGATGGGAAGGTGCGGGCGATGGGTACCCTTGCAGCCTCGGCGTCGGATACCAGTGCTGTGCGGGGGACTCCTTCGGTGGTGAACGAATGCCCTGTCCACCAATGCAATTCGGTTTGGTAGTCCATGTCGTAGTGGCGGGCGGCGGCGGCTTGTTCGGAGGCCGCGGCCAGCAGAGGGCGGGCGCTGTCGTCGAGGACGTCGAGTTCGACATCGTGCGGACTGGTCAACATCCGTGCGGTGTGCACGAGATCATCGAACCGGTGTGGCGGGTTCATCGGCAGCCGGTCGGTGCGGCGGCGCTGGATGGCCGCCGCGCGGGTCAGCACACCCTCAGGTGGGTCGGGCCAAGCCCGGAACTTGATGCTGGCCAGCAGCTCGGGGCGGTGGGACAGATCGGGGACGCGCTGGGTGTCGGTGTGCCAGCCGTGGGCGGCCAGCACGGTGCGCAAATGATGCAGTACCGTTCCGCAGCTGATGACCAGTTGCCGGCCTTGCGGGTCGGCGGAGATCAGCAGCCGGTCGTTGTCGCGGTAGAGGTGAAGCTCGGCGTCGTCGAACTCCCAGCGCCACGGCTGGGTGTTGTGCACCGAGGGGGCGCGGCCGGCCATCTCCACCGCCGCCACCACCGTAGGCAGATCCGGCACGGACAGTGCAGGATGCGCGTTGCTGTCGGTCATGCTTCCAGTGTCGCGCCGCCTATCCCTGCTGAGGATGGGCATTGTGCCGCTTCTCGAGGGCCGATCGTCACCTGCATTCCCCTGTCGGATCCCATGCGACGCGCGCTCCGCCGCTCGCGGACAACCGCGCTCACGTCTGTCGCCGTACACGGTCGCTGTCATCGAGCAGACGTTGCCGCGCCAGCCGTTCGCTGAGTTCGGGCAGGCCGCCGACGGGGCTTCCGGCCAAGTCCTGCACACACCGCCGCACCACCCGGCCGACCCAGGGCCGGGCAACCCGACCGCCGAACTCGAGGCAGAGCCGGTCGACGGTCACCTCGATCCAACGGTTTTCGGCGGCGTCGCTGCGATGGGTGGTGAGAATGGCTGCGTCGGTCACCGGCTCAGCATGCGTAACCCTCTCGTCCCGGCGCCAGGGTCGAAGGACCCTGCTCGGTGATCTATGTGCCAGTTCGGCAGTTTCTCCCCGGGTCGAAGCGCGCGCCGATGGTTGGCTACCTTCTCTTGTCGACAAGTCTGATACCGGTGACGATGGTTGGTTCGATCGCGATCACGGTGTCCATGACCTTGTCGACCCAGGGATGCAGCAGCTGCTCATATCGGGCGATGCGGTCGGCATCGGTGATCGTGTGCGCCAAACCCGTCACCACGACCGACCAACCGACACGGCGTACCGGGTCGATGTCGTCGGCTTCATAGGCAACCACCACCGGAGAATTGCCGCGCACGGCCGAAGAAAGCCGAGAGATCAACTGCGTACGCACAATGATGACCCCACCGTCCTCCACCAGATGGTTCACCGGACGGATCGCCGGCAACGCATCACGGGTGAACACCACCCGCCCCAGCGGCGCACTTTCCAGCAGCCACATCGCCTCGGCGCGATCCAGCTCGACGACATCGCGATCCCCAACACCGTCCCACGACTGCTCGATCACTCCACAGCACCCCCGCAACTTCTGAGTTCGACTCTGCCGCTGGAGTGATGTGGATTGACGGTCAGCGGTAACAGCAGGGGCGAATCCGGTGGCTGCATATGGTGGTGGCGAGCCAGCCGCACCTCGAACGGGCCAGTCCCGCAAACAACGACGTCCTCACCGGTGTCGGCGTCGATGAGCAGTTGCGCGTCGTAATCCATCGCGTCCGTCACCCGAATCGCTTCCGCAGCAGCGCAGGACAGCAATCCGCATTGCATGCGGCGGACGATCGGCCGCTGCGCGGTGACCGACGCCAGCGGCGGGCGGGCCCGATCAGGCCAGAACCGCGGGTGTGCCAGCCCTGGCCCATCGGCATCGCGCACCGGCGCATCGATGTGTCGGCGATCCCGCGCGTGGCTGATCGCGCGAGCGGATCGAGTCACCTCCATGGGCCGAACTCCACCGCGAGTACTCACCCGCACCTCCGGATCGCGCCCAGCCCGGAATAACTCCGACGAACTCACAAGACGACAACCTCTCTCCCGACAGTGATTCGCCACCGTCACCCAGCAATGTCAACAGCGCGATCCCCGCGGCGACCAGGGCCGAAAGTCCCACGACTGGAGTGCCTTCGGGTACGTACCGTCCGAAACACCGCGCCGAGTTGCCAGCCGACGGCAGTTCCCTTGACTCCGTCGACCTTGGTCCGACTTGCAGGGGACGAAGGACTCTGCTGACGGGTTCGCCCCGGCAGGCACGGTGATCACCGGGCCGCGGCATCCGTCCAGCCGCGACCCGCTCGAACCGACATCGGAGGAACACGTGAGCGACATGGCATCCGGCCAGCCCTACCACACCAAGCCGGGCGACAGCCTCGCCGACCCGTACAACATCCCCGGCATCGTGCTGTTCCTCGCCGGAGTAGTGGGTCTGGCATCCACACTCACCGCGGCCGGATACGGATTCACCGACTGGATCGCCCTCGGCGCCACCGCCACCACCCTGTGCTTCGCCGCCGGCGTCACACTGCTCCGGCTCGAGCATCTCCGCCTGCGCCGACTCGCCCAACGCTGCTCCCCTACCCCGTCCGAGGAGCCACAGCCGACCGACTGACGTTCGCCCGGGGGCCGCTGTCGCGGCCTCAGATCACCGAGCGGCCTCAGCAGAGAACCCCGCCGCCACCGCACAGCGAACCTCTGGGTAGATGTCCACCCATCGCAAAAGCTTTTTCTGCAGCGGATGTCGTCGGTTTCGACGGCGGTCATCCATTTCTCGAGTTGGCGGCCGCGTAGCTGACACATGATCGCGGCGAACCGACGTGGCCGGTCCGTGCGCTGCGCAGCCAGCTGGACAGGTTCGGCGGCGCGATCGGTCACCATGTCGACCTGGACACCGGGTATGGACCTCGATCAGGGACGTGCCGTGGTGTGTCCGCTGCGCAGGGCGAAGTCGACGATGCCGAGCACGCGGGGAGTGCATCCGGCCAGATAACCGTTCTCCTTGAGGTCACCGCGTGCCTGCCGTTCGGCCAGCACCTCTTTCGCGCTCGAGCGGATGGCTCTGGAAGCGTCGGACTCACGGGGTGGATTCGGATACAGAAGTATCGGTTCGAGCGTTCTCGTCGGCGCGGATGCGGCGGCGTAGGTTGGCGAACTGCCGGGCCTGCATGATCAAGTGAGCGGGCTGGCCCAACAGAAAGTCGGCGACCGCCATCAAAGGGCGAGGCGCATCGCGTCCGATGGTGCGCACGACCAGGCGAGTGCGTGCGCCGGGCAACTCGCTCAGGTGGAAGCCCCATACGCCTTGGGTGAACATCCGCGGAAGGGGTCCGCGCGGGTCGAAGGGGTGGCCACTGGGCAGTGCGAGATCGCTGCGCAGCACCAAGGTCGTCGGGCGATCGGCGATCGCCACCGTGAAATACATGCGCCCGTCGACGGTTGCATTGACCCGGTCACCTTCACGCAACTCCTGCCATTCCGGTACGACCCGCGTCGAACTCGGCCGACCGCCATTGTCCAGACGGTCCCAGCTGTACCAGCCGGCGCGGTCGGCGCCCATCTGGACCAGCCAGCGCCAGACCTCCTCTGGGGGCGCCTCGAGCGTCGTGGCCATGGTCGAGCAGCCCGTAGGGGCGGGCACCAGCATGTCACCGGGATACTCACCCGCCACCTCTGCCGGGGTGGCGCCCCAGTGCAACATCCGATGCCGCAGCGCCAAGGCCGCGACGCCCGTCGCCAACAGGGGAACGGTCCATCCCATGTCGTGCCTCCCGTCAGGTGTTCTTCTCCTTGATCCAGCTCAACAGGTGCGGTCCGGCGCCGACAGGGCCGATAGTCCCGAGACGCGGCCAGTCGGCAACCCGGCACTCCAAGAGTCCCTGGCGAACGGTCTCGCGAATGGACTACCTGACGATCCGTTTCGCAATACGCCCACCGACGAGGAGTGCCGTTACGGCGACGACGCCGACCACAGTGATCAGTCGATTGACGTCGATCGCCGGCTGCCAGCTCACTCGCCCGTCCCGCAGCACGTAGACCCCCACCGGCTTGGCGCCCAAGCCGAATCCGACGCCAGCCCCTTCCTGTCCGTCTTTGTCGCTGCCTCCACCGCTGCCTCCACCGCCCGATACGGCGGCCGCCGCGATCAGCGTGGTGCCGTCCCGCTCGACCGGCTCGGCATACACCCGTTGCACCGTCATGGCATCCTTGGCCGACGCGAGAACGTCTTCGACCTTCATTGTGCTTCCTCTCGTCACGCGCCTGGACAGGCCTTCCATCCAGTCGTGCTTCAGTGTCCGACTTCAGCCAGCCGCGCATGAGAGTCGATCGGCCCTTTCCGCCGGCGGCGACGTTGCTGGGCTCGCTGCAGGTGCCGTAGGGGACCGCGACCGTGCCGACTGCGTGGCGCAGGTGCTCGTCGTCGAGCAGGGCTTGCGCGTGACGCCACAGGCGGTTGCCGTGCCGGTCGAACTGCATGGTCGTGACCCCGGTCCACCGCGGCGCGGCGTCGGGTCTCGCCGACCCGGTAGTGGCCCAGCGAGGTGGCGATATGTAGGTGGTCCATCAGTTCCCGCAGCACGTCGGCCGGGACCCCGGCGTCGGCATGGCGTTGGGCGTAGGTGTGACGGTAGGCATACAGCAGGATGCGTGAATTGTCGTAGGGAATCATCGCGACCTGTGTGGCGGTACCGGTGTCGACCGTGACCGGGATGTGGATCTCGGGCAGGGCGGTGACCCAGTCGCGGTGGCGGGCACCGAGCGTTGTCTCGGTGATCGCCTTGCGTCCGTGGGGGTTCTTCGGCAGCGTGGGCAGCAGTTTGAGCTCGGCTGCGGGTTCGTCGGGAAACCGTGCCCCCGCGCGTTGCAGCTGGCGGGCGATGACCGCGGCGGTGGCAAACGACACTTGGGATCCCCAGTTATGGATGGCGGTCTTGAGGTGGTGTTGGCGGCTGGTGGGCAACCAAGCGAACATATCTCCATGGACCACGTGATCGACCTGGACCAGGCCGCTGCCGAGATCACCTCGCGTCTGTCTGCCTGGACTGCGTCCGGGCTCCTCCCCGGTCCGATCACTTGGCGAGATGCGACCGCGCCCTGGCCTCAGCCGCTGGAGATCGAACGGGCTCTGATCACCGATCCGGACTCGGTCGGAGTGCGCATCCAGGGTGCTGACGAATGGAACGTCCTGCACGTCGTCCTCTTCCGCGGTGGGTGGGCGGATCTCGATGCCCTGGCCAACGACGAAGTCGCCACGGAATGCCCGCAGATCACCAGCCCAGAGGAGTTCGGCGCCCTGCTCGACTCCTCGATCACACGCTTCATGGACGCCGGTCGGCCACCGGCCACCTGAGCGCAAGATCACCTACTCAGCCGCCAGGAGAACCTGGCACTCCCGCCCACTACCCTGGGAGTTCGGGAAAATCTGCTGCTCGGCCGGCTTCCCGCCGCCACCAATAACCAGGGGTCACAGTGCTCGTTACCGGGCCTTCTGGAAGAAGAGGTCGACCGCAGTTCGGCATGCACCCGCGGAGCACCGTAGGTACCACGCGACGCGATGTGGACCTCGGTGATCGTGGCGGCGAGTTCACGATCAGCGCGAGCACGCGCAGACTCGCCCCGCTGCTTCCACTCGTAGTACCCGGAGGTCGACACCCCCAGCACACGGCATGAAACCGTGACCGGGATGCCGGCTTCGGCCAGTTGCGCGACCACCGGGAACACTATTTTGGG
The DNA here is from genome assembly GCF_040681325.1 of Nocardia sp. NPDC051787. Taxonomy (NCBI): domain Bacteria; kingdom Bacillati; phylum Actinomycetota; class Actinomycetes; order Mycobacteriales; family Nocardiaceae; genus Nocardia; species Nocardia sp. NPDC051787. The sequence goes on along the minus strand of NZ_JBFAYO010000037.1, from coordinate 2,002 downwards.
AGAACGTTCTCCCGTGCGAAGTAGGCCGCCGCCTTACGCAGCACCTCGTTCTCCAGTTCGAGTTGCCGGGTCTTGCGCCGCAACTCAGCCAGTTCCTTGCGTTCAGCGCTGGTCACGCCCTCCCGGGCGCCCTCATCGATATCGGCACGTCGCAGCCAGTTCCGCAGGCACGATTCCGAGATCCCCAAACCCTTCGCGACCTGACCGACCAGCTTGTCGCTGCTGCGTGCCAACTCGATCGCACGCTGACGGAACTCCGGTGGGTGTGCTGGTGGCATCCAGACTCCTTTCGGAGGCGAGTATCTCGCCTCACCATTGGTGTCCGGAAGACCGGGGCAACCTCAGGGCGTACTTCAGCCGAGGACGAAACCAGTGACTCGACATGTGACCGATATCGAGACGATCGACGCGATGCCTCGTGGCGGACCGGATGCCTCCTGGCTCGATCGCCGCCGTCTACAGACGAGCAGTCCGGAGTACCTCGACAGAGATGACGTGCCCGACGCGAACACCGGAGGGCGGCCACCGGCGCTGCATCCGATCCGGCGCCATACTGTCACCGAATTCGGACGCCCCCACCCGGCTCACTTCAGCTCTGCTGGTGGATGGTGGCAGCGATTCCGCAGGTGGTGTGCAGGAAGAAGTAGTATCCACCCTCACAGCGGGGATCGGCGTCCACCGCGCTGATCATGCCCAGATACGGCATCGCCTCGCCGCAGCCGGGGCAATCAGGGGTGTCCTCGCTCTGGATCCAATCCGGGACTCCGCCGAGGACCGAACCCCGGCTGTGCCAGGGGTCGGCCTGGAACGGAGTGGCGCAGAAACCGTGACTCGCGTCGGCGAACAAGGTACGCGGCGGGGTCTGGTGGCGCGTTCGGGGCTCCCACAGCAGTAGATCCGCGCTGTTGTGCGGCGACCACTGGCCAGTGCCGTCGCACCTCACCTCGGTGAAGACGATCATGGCAACGTCACAGACGCACCCCGCGCAGGTTGTCAATCGCAGCCGACCTCGCCAGCCGGTATGCGCGATCGCCTCGGTGACAGCGTCGGCGGTTCGCGAGTCGACGGGATCGGAGGTGTCCAGATCCAATGCGGTCCACAGCGGCGACGAACACCAGCGGCAGACGTCGTCCGGCGTGCCGGAAACGGAATGTGCCGTAGTCGGCCAGGACTCCGAGTCGCTCGGCGCCAGCGGTAGGGCGGCCGAGCTGTATTGCCCTCGTATCGCCTCCGGGAGGACCCATACGAAATCCGGCCCTGCCAGCTCTGCCAACAGATCCGGGCCGATGCCCTGGCTGCGCAGCGCCTCGGCAAGCTCCCACGCCGACATACCCAGCGCTGCCGACGGCGATGCCAGCCAGCGGGCGGCAACAGCGCGAGCAAAGCAACCGGGGCCGTCATCACTGCCTTCCAATGCAGATGCCACCAGCCAGCCCGGCAACCCGGCAGTCCCCGCGTCGATCGAATCGACGAACAGACGCAGTAACCGGTCGTCCGTGCTGAAGCGTTGCCGCTCGGCGAGCTCCTCGACAGCCGCCTCCTCGCCCTGCTCGGCGCGACGAATGAGGCCGGACAGATCGTCCGAGGTGGTCATCAACGGTTCTCCTGTATGCCGGGAGGGGCGGGGCGCCCTGTCGGGAATCGGGAAGCTCGATTCGAACTCGCGATAGACCTTCGCCGCAAGCTGTCCGATCCGCGCGTCGACCCATCGCCCGCAATCCTTCCACGGCCAGGCGAGTGCTTATTCATCAGGGCCGTGGCGAATCCCGGCGGGTAGTCGCTGTTCGCCGTGCCGGGCCGGCCGGCATGTCGGACTGCAGTGCCTTGCATCGGCGCGCAACCGGTTGGCTCCGGGGTAGATTCGCCAACCAGCACCCCGGGCAGATGATCCCGACTTCCGGCATATCGGTGTCGACGATCAGGTAATTCCCCCGGGCTGCCGTCACGGAATTCCTCCATTGGGCGTGCCTCGTTGCGAGCGTAGCGAGCGCTCTCGGCTGGA
>NZ_JBFAYO010000036.1:0-69737 GCF_040681325.1 Nocardia sp. NPDC051787 | reverse complement strand
ATGCCAACGCGAGCAGAGGATCTCGATCACAACCAGGCTGTTGAGGCCGCCGCGCAGCGACGCCGTCAACAACCCACTTTCAAAACAGTGGCTAGTAGGGCCCGTTGACGTTATCGATCGAACCGTAGCGGTGAGCCGCGTAGTTGCAGGCGGCGGTGATGTTGGCGACCGGGTCCCAGATGTCGAACGGAGTGCCGTCGACGTGATACGCGTTGAAGGTCGGGTCGATCACCTGGAGCAGGCCTTTGGAGGGGGTTCCTTTGGCGGCGTTGGAGTCCCACGTGTTGATGGCGCGGGGATTGCCGCCGGATTCGCGCATGATGTTGCGGTGGATGCTCTCGTAGCTACCCGGGATGTTGTGAACCCGCATGACGTCCAGGGACTGGCGGATCCAGCCGTCGAGGTTGTTCTCGTAGACCGGGGGCGGCGGCGGGGGCAGGATGCCCAGCGGCGGCAGCGCGGGCAGCGGCGGCAGAGGGGGTAGTCCAGGCAGGCCGGGGGCATCGGCGACCGTCGCGATACGGGACGGAACGCTGTCATCGGCCACCGCCACCCCGGAGGAGGCGCCGAGGGCGACGATGCCGACCGCGGCCGCGAGGACGGCACCGTTACGAAGCGACCGGTAGCGGAAAGGAGAAAGGCGTGACTCAGGCATTGCGAAATCAGTTCCTTGATCGTGCGGCGATCCGCCCGGCAAGGCAGCGCGGATCGACAGCGGGCGCCCAGTGGGGAGCTCGCCCGTATCGGCCATGTGCTGTTTTCGGATTTCGTTGTGAAAGCCAGGAATTCCTGGCGGCGCGATGCGGGAACTACTCGGGGCGGTGCCCCTTGGGTGCCGCTGTCGTACCCAGGAGAGAATCCAGCCACGGTCTGGTCACTGGTTCCTCAGGTCTCTTCCGGACCTGATATCAGCTTGGTCACGGTCGGTGAACATTTGGCAAACGGATAGTAAATGGTAGAAATTGCCGATCTTGGACGACTCGAGCAAACTCGCTGGAGAGGCCACTGAGCTGGGGCTTTGAACGCAAACGTGATATGGCTCACAATTCAGCTTTGTTTGTAACGCGGGTGTTTTTGTCACGAACGGATCACTGTAAAGCAGCACGAATCTGTGGTGTATGGGGTTGCGGAATTCGAGTAAGTGTCCCGGCTGAGTTGTCGGCAACTTTTTGCCCGCGATCTCGCGAGTGGCTGCCGCGACGATTGTGCTCGACCGGTTGTGCCGGGTCGGGACATGTCGCGGTGGATGCGTTCGACGTCGGTCAGCTGAGGAAATTCTCGATCAGCGGGATGGTTTCCGTCGGGCAGTCCTCGTGCACTGTGTGGCCGCAGCCGGGCAGTACCGTGGCGGTGGCATTCGGGATTCGCGCGGCCAGGCGTTCGGCCTGCGCGGCAGGCAGCCATTCGTCGGCGCCTCCCCACAGCACCAGGGTCGGGGCGCTCACCTTGGAGAGGTCGGCGTCGGTGCGGCGGTAGTCGAGGTTACGCCAGAGTGCGAGGAAGCCGTCGCGGTTGTCGGGGCGCGAGAACGGCGGCCACAATTCGTCGATCATCTCGTCGGTGACCAGCTCCTTGTGGTGGAAGGTGCCGCGGATGCTGTCGGCATAGAAGTCGCGGGTGGTGAGTTTCGTGGCGAGCTCGCCGAGCATCGGCGTCTGGAACAGAGGTGTCACGGGGGCCTTTTCGGCGTTGAGGCCCGGCGAATCGAGCAGGATCAGCCGGTCGACTCGCTCGGGGTGCTGCTCGGCGAAGTACAGGCCCCAAGCGCCACCCCACGAGTGACCCACCAGCGCAGCGTGATTCAGGCCGACCGCGTCGAAGAAGGTGCCGATGGCCTCGGCCATGGACGGCAGGTCGAACGCGAAGCCTGGGCGGCGCAGTTCGGTATAGCCCTGGCTGGGCAGATCGACCGCATAGACGGTGTGCTGCCGCGCCAGCTCGGGAATCACGTCCCGCCAGGAGTATTGCCACAGCCCACCACCCGCGATGAGCACGACCGGAGATCCCTGACCGGTCACCGTGTAATGGAATCGGGCCAGATCGGTATCGGCATAACGGGAATCGATGCGGTCGAGGAAGGCCGGTCGGTCGGGCGAGCCGGGCGGGTTCCAGGCGTAGGCCACCGGCAGCGCGATTCCGGAAATCGCGGGGACGACGGTGGTGAGTCCGAGGGCGAGCCGACGGGCCCAGCTGCTGATCCTCATGGTGCACTCCGTGGTTGGCTGAGTTGGTCTCGGTTGGTGGACGAACTGTCGCCTGACGACGTGACGCGCTGTGTCCGGCCTCACAGGACCGAACCCGACAACGAGTCGAGGAAATCAGCGATGAGCGGGGCGATCGGCCAGAGGGCGGCGCGGATTCACGCGACGCGCATAGTCAGCCGGGTCTCGTCGACATGTTTCGGCCCTCGCGCATGAAGCGTGCGCGAGGGCCGAAACTGCTCAGTAAGTGGTCAGGAGCCGAAGCGGGCCAGGACGGAGCTGGCTTCCTGGGAGGCGGTGCCTTCCTCGGCGAGGTGAGCCATTTCGGGGGCGATTTCGCGGCCGTGGTGAGCCATCGCCTGGGCGTACAACCGGCCTGCTCGATAGGACGAGCGGACCAGCGGCCCCGCCATGACGCCTGCGAAGCCGATTTCCTCGGCCACCTTGGAGTGCTCCACGAACTCCTCCGGCTTCACCCAGCGGTCGACCGGGTGGTGGCGGGGGGAGGGGCGCAGGTATTGGGTGATGGTGAGGATGTCGCAGCCCGCCTCGTGGAGGTCGCGCATGGCCTGGGTGACTTCCTCGGGGGTTTCGCCCATGCCGAGAATGAGGTTGGACTTGGTGACCAATCCGGCTTCGCGGGCGGCGGTCAGGACCGCGAGGGAGCGCTCGTAGCGGAAGGCGGGGCGGATGCGCTTGAAGATGCGCGGGACCGTTTCCAGGTTGTGCGCGAGCACTTCCGGGCGGGAGGAGAAGACCTCGGCGAGCTGGCCTGGGTCGGCGTTGAAGTCGGGGATCAGCAGTTCGACGCCGGTGTGGGGGTTCAAACGCTTGATGGCGCGGACGGTTTCGGCGTAGAGCCAGGCGCCGCCGTCGTCCAGATCGTCGCGGGCGACGCCGGTGATGGTGGAGTAGCGCAGGCCCATGGCCTGGACGCTTTCGGCGACGCGGCGGGGCTCGTCGCGGTCGAGAGCCGCGGGCTTGCCGGTGTCGATCTGGCAGAAATCGCAGCGGCGGGTGCACTGTTCGCCGCCGATGAGGAAGGTGGCCTCGCGGTCTTCCCAGCATTCGAAGATGTTGGGGCAGCCTGCTTCTTCGCACACCGTGTGCAAGCCCTCACGCTTCACCAAGCCCTTGAGTTCGGAATACTCGGGGCCCATGGTGGCGCGGGTGCGGATCCACTTGGGTTTGCGCTCGATCGGGGTTTCCGCGTTGCGGGCTTCGATGCGCAGGAGCTTGCGGCCGTTGGGTGCGGCCGCGTTGTGTGGTGTCGGGGTGTCGACTGAGGTCACTTGATCGACCTTACGCCTTTGCGGTGGGGGGCTGCGGGGCGGTCTCGGCCGGGGTCGAACGGGAGACGTTGTGCTCCGTGACCGGCAGTTCGCCGTCGAGCGCGCGGATGACGGCGTCGGTCACCAACGGCTTGATCTCGGCAACGGTCACCTCGCGGTCGAGCTCGCGGGTCAGGGTGGTGACGCCCGCGTCGCGGATACCGCACGGGACGATGGCCTGGAACCCGTCCATGGCGGAGTTGCAGTTGAACGAGAAGCCGTGCAGGGCGATGCCACGCTGCACGCGCACACCGATCGCGGCGATCTTGCGCTCGGCGTACAGCTCGGTCGCGGACAGCCAGACCCCGGAGCGGCCCTCGATCCGGCCGCAGACGAGGCCGAGCCCGGTGCAGACGGTGATCAGCGCCTCCTCGAGGCGGCGCACGTAGTTGACGACGTCGACCGGCTCGGCCAAGCGCACGATCGGGTAGCCGACGAGTTGGCCGGGACCATGCCAGGTGATCTTGCCGCCACGGTCCACCTGGACGACCGGGCTGCCATCGATCGGCAGATCGTCGGCCTCGGTGCGGCGGCCCGCGGTGTAGACCGAGGGGTGCTCCAGCAGCAGCAGATGATCGGATCCGTTGCCCTCGGCACGCTGCTCGGCGATGGTGCGCTGCAGGTCCCACGCGGCGTGGTAGTCGATGAGTCCGAGATCCTCGACCACGATCGGGGTCGTATCGAATCGGGCGGAACGGGTGGTGCGCGTGTCGTTCACGACCATGACGGTACGCCCACGAGGATGTCCGATTCCAGCACCTCGATGTGGGAACTGCCACACGATGATCCGGTTTGCCTCGCGAGAGCTGGATGGATGCTGGTCGGCTGCCGCCACGCCGTCGCGTGAACGACTCCAACGATGCCGGCCGCTGCTTCGATCCGGCAGGCGCGGCGACCGCAGAGTTCAGTCGACGGCGATGGGGAGGGTCAATTGCATCAGGGTCAAATCCATCCAGCGCCCGAATTTGTGGCCGACCTGGGGTAACACGCCGACCGTGCGGAATCCGAATCGTTCGTGCAGCTGGATCGACCCGGTATTGCTGGATTCGATGGCGGCGACCATGGCGTGGACCGTGCCCGCGCGGCGCGCCCGTTCGATGAGTTCGGTGAGCAGGGCGGTGGCGATGCCGCGGCGGTGGAAGCGGTCGTCGACGTAGACCGAGTTCTCCACGGTGAAGCGGTAACCCGACTTGCTGCGCCACGGGCCGTAGCTGGCGTAACCGGCCACTTCGCCGTCGATGTCGGCGACCAGGACCGGCAGACCGGCGCCGGTGCGGTCGCGGTACCAGGTGGCGCGGTTGTCGAGACCGACCTGCTCGGTGTCCCAGATCGCGGTGGAAGCGGCGATGTTCGCGTTGTGGATGACGAGGATCGCGGGCAGGTCGTCGGGGTTCGCGTCGCGAATGACGGTGGCGGGCCTGGTGTCGAGCCGGTCGGTCATCGCTCGTCTCCGGATCGTCCCACCGCGGCCGCCAGCGCGGCGCCGATGGTGGGATGCTGGAACTGGTAGCCCGCTTCCTCCAGAGCTGTGGGGATCGCCCTGGGGCCGTGCAGGATCGCCTCCTGCGCCAGCTCGCCGACCAGCGCGCGCAACACGAACGAAGGAACCACCAGGGGAGTGGGCCGGTTCAGCGCGCGCCCCAGGGCACGGCTGAACTCGGCGTTGGTGACCGGTGCCGGACCGGCCACATTGATCGGGCCGGACACCGTGTCGTGCGTGAGGGCGAACAGGATCGCACCGATCTCGTCGGCCATCGAAATCCACGGCGTGTACTGACGGCCGTTGCCCAGCCGGCCGCCCAACCCGAGCGAGTACAGCGGTTGCAGCATGCCGAGCATCCCCCCGGTGCGGGATAGAACGACCGCGCTGCGCAGCAGCACCGTGCGCACACCGGCCGCGGCGGCGGGCTCGGTGGCGTTCTCCCAGTCCCGGCACAGGGTGGCCAGGAAACCGGAACCGGCGGAGGACGTTTCGGTGACCACCCGGTCGCCGGTGGCACCGCCGTAATAGTGCACGCCGCTGGCATTGAGCAGCACCGGCACGTTGGCGGCGACGACCGCGTCGGCGAGCACGTCGGTGGGCGTGATCCGGCTGTCGCGCAACTCCTGTTTGAAGCTGCCGGTCCAGCGGCGTCCGCCGACGCTCGCGCCGCACAGGTTGACCACGGCGTCGGCGCCGCGAAGCGCTCGCTCGTCCAAGTGGGCGCGGGTGGGGTTCCAGGCGAATTCGTCCGGTCCCGCCGCCTTTCTGCGCACCAGCCGGGCGACGTCCTGCCCGTCGCGGCGCAGGGCCGCGACGAGCGCCGTCCCGATCAACCCGGACGAGCCGGCGATCACGACCTTCATACGTGCCGCGGGACCTTTCTACAAACCGAGATCGGCCTCGAACGCCGCTTCCTCGAGCCGGTGCCGGATCGTGGTCAGGAAGCGACCCGCGTCGGCGCCGTCGATCAGGCGGTGGTCGTAGGTGAGCGGCAGGTAGCACATCGAGCGGACGCCGATGGACTCGTTGCCGGTCTCGTCGGTCACCACGACCGGGCGCTTGACGATCGCACCCGTGCCCAGCATGGCCGCCTGCGGCGGAACCAGGATCGGGGTGTCGAACAGCGCGCCCTGGCTGCCGATGTTGGTGATGGTGAAAGTGCCACCGGCCAGCTCGTCGGGCTTGAGGCCACCGTTGCGGGCGCGGTCGGCGATGTCGGCGATCGCGCGCGCCAGGCCGGCCAGGGACAGGTCGCTGGCGTTGTGGATGACCGGGGACAGCAGGCCCTGGTCGGTGTCGACGGCGATGCCCAGATGCACCGACGCGTGGTAGGTGATCTCCTTGGTGGACTCGTCGTAGCTGGCGTTGACGTTCGGGTGCACGCCGAGCGCCTCGACGACCGCCTTCGCGAAGAACGGCAGGAACGTCAGGTTGACGCCCTCGCGCTCGGTGAACGTCGCCTTGGCCTGCTTGCGCAGCGCGGCGATCTTGGTGACGTCGGCCTCGTGCACCTGAGTGAGCTGCGCGGTGGTCTGCAGCGACTCGCGGGTCTTGGTCGCGGTGATCTGGCGGATGCGGTTGGCCTTCTGCACGGTGCCGCGCAGGTGGGCCAGCTGCGGGCGCGCCACGGCCGGGGCGGAGGGCGCCTTCGCGGCAGCCGGAGCTGCCGCGGCGGGAGCGGCGGCCGGAGCCGGGGCCTTCTTCGCCTCGGCGGCGGCGAGCACGTCCTGCTTACGAATGCGGCCGCCGACCCCGGAACCGGTGAGGGTCGCGAGATCGACGTTGTGCTCTTCGGCCAGCTTGCGAACCAAGGGGGTGACGTACGGGGTTGCGCCGTTGGCGGATTCGGCGGCGGCCGGTGCGGGCGCGGCGGCTGGTGCGGGCGCGGGGGCCGGAGCGGGTGCCGGAGCCGGCGCAGGGGCCGGAGCAGCAGCAGCCGGGGCCGGAGCGGGTTCGGGCTTCGGAGCGGGAGCCGGGGCCGGAGCAGGAGCAGGAGCAGGAGCAGGAGCAGTGGCCGCCGGAGCGCCGCTGCCGATCACGCCGAGCTGTCCACCGACCGGCACGACGTCGTCTTCCTGCGCGGAGATCTCCAGCAGGGTGCCCGCGACCGGCGACGGGATCTCGGTGTCGACCTTGTCGGTGGAGACTTCGAGCAGCGGCTCGTCGACGGCGACCTCGTCACCGACCGACTTCAGCCAGCGGGTTACGGTGCCCTCGGTGACCGACTCGCCGAGCTCGGGCATCTTGACCGGAGTGCCCTCGGCGGGTGTCGCAGGAGCCGGGGCGGGAGCCGTGGCAGCCTGAGGTTCGGGGGCAGGCGCTTCCTGCGCGGGGGCGGGCGCTTCCTGCGGGGCAGCGGGAGCCGCGGCCTCCGGAGCAGGCGCGGTCGTGGCCGCCGCCGCCTCACCGGGCTCGCTGATGACACCGAGTTCGCCGCCGACCTCGACCACGTCATCTTCCTGCGCGACGATCTTCGACAGCACACCCGCCGTGGGGGACGGGATTTCGGTGTCGACCTTGTCGGTGGAGACTTCGAGCAGCGGCTCGTCGACCTCGACCGTGTCTCCTTCCTGCTTCAGCCACCTGGTCACCGTTCCCTCGGTGACGCTCTCACCAAGAGCGGGCATCTGGACGGAGAAGGCCATGTCCGTTGACTCCTCTGACTGCTCGACGGGGTTCTACAACAGTTGATCTCGCTGCGGACTCCCGGTGCGGGTCGCGCCGGAGGTCCGGAAGCCACCGATCATTGTGCGTGGCACCGGAGATCCGTGTGGTTCTTGTACCGCGGTCCATCCTTGCACTCGCCCGCAAGCCATGTAGCACAGGGCGGCGAACTGCGCGGAGCTGGCAGTATGGGAAGACCGGCGGTAAACATTCTCCGGTGCAGGAAAGGAGGTCGGCGTCGTTGAGTTTGCTGGATCGTTTCCGCAGCGGCGCGACCCGGGGTGGTGGCCCTCTACGTGGGCGTTCGGTGCGCGGGGAGGACGCCCGCTACCTGGCCGACTGGGTGCGCACACACGAGGGCGTCGAAGGCTACGTCGAACCCAAGACCACGGTGACCGATGTCACAGTAGTGCTTATTGCCGCTGATGGTGAATGGACGCGCCGGATCGTCGGCGAGCGTGGTGCGCAACGGCTTGCCAAGGATTTGCACATCCCCGTCTACGACGTGCGCAAGACCGGATATCCGCAGCGGATGCGCGACTACGACGCCCGTAAGCGGGTGGAGCGCAAGCGTGCGCTGGAGCGGGATCTGTACGACCTCTGAGCGATCGAGTTGTCCGTTTCGCCCAGGTTTCCCACAGTGGCTGCGGTAGGTCGTCCGGGGGCGAGCAGGAGCGCAAGCTCGCCCGGTTCGATGGAAGCTCACGGACAGCCCGGTGACGGCTGACGGGCGAAGTGCGTCGTCCGGAGTCGCCCCGGACGACGCACCGCGACGTCACTCCGCGGCGATGGACTCGAGCACCGCGATCAGCGTGCGGACCGGGACGCCGGTGCCGCCCTTGCCGATGTAGCCGAACGGGCCGCCGGTGTTGTACGCCGGACCGGCGACATCGAGATGGGCCCACTGCACGTTCTCGGGGACGAACTCCTTCAGGAACAGCGCGGCCGAGAGCATGCCACCCCAGCGGTGCGGCGCCACATTGGCCAGATCGGCGATCTTGGAGTTCAGATCGGCGCGCAGCTCGCTGGGAAGCGGCATGGCCCAACCGTTCTCGCCGACCTCGCGGGAGATGCGGGCAACCCGGTCGCGGAAGTCGTCGGTGCCCATCACGCCGGGCGTGCGGGTGCCGAGCGCGACCATCTGCGCGCCGGTCAGCGTGGCCACGTCGATCAGGTAATCGGGCTCGTCCTCGCTGGCGCGCACGATCGCGTCGGCCAGGATCAGGCGGCCCTCCGCGTCGGTGTTGAGCACTTCGACGGTGGTGCCGCCGTACTGGGTGAGCACGTCGCCGGGGCGCTGCGCGGTGGCCGACGGCATGTTCTCGGCCATCGGCACCGTGGCGGTGACGGTGATCGGCAGGCTGAGCCGGGCGGCGAGCAGCGTCGTGGCGATCACGGCCGCGGCGCCGGCCATGTCGGAGGTCATGTTCTCCATGTTCTGCGCGGGCTTGATGGAGATGCCGCCGGTATCGAAGGTGATGCCCTTGCCGACCAGCGCGACCTTCTTCGGCCCGCCGGTGTAGGTGATCCGGATCAGCCGCGGCGGCCGCGAGGACCCTTTGCCGACCCCGAGTACGCCGCCGTAACCGCCTGCTTCCAGGGCTTTCTCATCGAGCACCTCGACGGTGAGCCCGGCGGCCTCGGCGAGCTCTTGGGCGCGGGAGGCGAACTCGGCGGGGAACAGATGACTGGGCGGGGTGTTCACGAAATCCCGTGCGGTGGCGACGGCTTCGGCGGTGACCTGCGCATGGAACAGCGTCTCCGCCCCGAATCCCGGCTCCGGCACCAAGAGCTCGACGCGGGCCACCGGCCGCTCGTCCGGCTTGGGCGCGGACTTGTCCGACCGGAACGGCGTGAACGAGTAGGCACCCAGGTAGAAGCCCTCCGCGGCGGCGCCGACATCGAGGCCGGACAGCGTGGTCACGACCAGTTCGGTGCCGGACAGCGCACGGGCCGCGACGCCGGCCGAGCGGCGGATCTGCTCGGCGTCGAGTTTGTCGGGGGCGCCGAGGCCGACGGCGAGCACGCTGGACACCCCGTCCAGCCCGGCGGGTGCCGGAATGCGAGTGAGCTCCTCGGCCTTGCCCTTCGCTCCCACGGTGCCGAGCTGGTCGAGCAGTTCCGCGCGAATCTCGGCGGTGAGCACGTCGCCGAACAGGTCCTCGGGCACGATGGCGGGACCGTTCTCCGAGGAGGTCAACCCGATGACGAGCACATCGGTGTCCGCGCCGATGGTCTCGGTGCGTGCCAGTTCCGGTCCGAGCGAGCGATCTGCAACAGCGGTCATTGGCACAGGCTATTCGGTCGATTCCAGATGGCGCACCGCGACGCCGTCGAGGAGCAGTTCCACCGCGGTGGCGAGCAGGTCGTCGAAGTCCATGTCGAAGCCGGAGCCCTCGTCGCCGAAGAAGCGGTGCAGGACGGGACGTACCGCGGGGTCGAGCAGCTCGGCCAGATCGTCGCGCAGCGCGGGTGCCTCCCTGGGATCACCGAGACGGTCGACGCGCTCCGAACTCCACAGCAGCGCGAGTCCCTGGACCACGCCCGACAACGCGAGATAGATCGCGATGACGGTCCGCCGGTCCAGGTCGGCACGGTCGAGTGCGGCGAAGTTTCGTTCCAGGATGTCCAGCATCGCGGGGCTCACCGGCGGACGGGTCCGCGCCAAGAGCGGCAGCATCCACGGGTGCTCGCGGTAGAGGCGCCATTCTTCCTGCGCTTCGTGCCGCAGCCGACGACGCCAGCCGCGGCAGCGCGGGCCCGGTGGCGGGATCTCGTTCAGCATCAGCTCGGCCATGCTCGCCAGTAGCGCTTCCCGGTCGGGGAAGTGACGGTAGAGGCTGGCGGTCGCGACACCGAGCGCACTGGCCAGCCGGCGCATGGTGAGGCCATCGATACCGTCCTGGTCGGCCAGTTCCACAGCGGTGCGGGCGATGCCGACCTTGGTGAGCCGGGTCGGGCGGGTCGCGCGGCGGACCGGGACGGCCGCGCGGCGGGCGCGGTAGGCGCGGGCCTGACAGGACCGGGAGCAGTACCTGCGCCGGCGGCCGCGGGCGGGCTGGGTGAGTTCGCTGCGGCAGATGGCGCACGTCATGGCGGCTCTCGTTTCGACACACGAACAGGTGTGACGAAATGCTAGCAAGGGAGCCTTTGGCCTGCATAGATTTGCGATCACACACGACGTTCACATCGAAAGGGACGGCCATGGAGATCACCACTCGGCAGGCGAGTGTCACCGACCGCGACGCGCTCATCGAGGCGTTCGGCGCGGCCAGCGCGGACGAGGTGGTGACGGCGTGGGTGCTGGAGGGACAACAGGACGCGGGCGTTCGGACCGCCTTCGTGCCGGGATTGATCGACCGCGCGTTGCGGGACGATGAGATCTGGGTGGCGGGGGCGGGCGAGGAGATCTGGTCGATCTCGATCTGGCAGCACGTCACATCGGTCCAGCGGTTCGCGGACGAGGCCGCCGAAACGCGGACGATGGCCGATCAGTCGCCGGGCATGCGGGTGCTGGAGCGCGTCTCGCTGCTGACCGATCTGCTGGCCAGGGAACACCCGCGCGAATTCCCGCACCGGTACCTGCAAGTGATCGTCACGGTGCCGGAACATCGGGGCAAAGGGGCAGGTGCCGCGATCCTCGCCGAGCGGTTGAAAGCGGCGTCCGAAGCATCGGTCCCGGCATTCCTGGAAGCGAGCACGGAACGATCCGCTCGCCTGTACAGCCGGTCCGGGTTCGCCCCAACCGGAACAACTCACACGCTCCCGGAGAACGGTCCGACCCTCATCCCGATGTGGTTTCGGCCCTAGCGCGGATCGCGACTCGAATCACCTGGTCGAGAAACGCGGATCGCGGTGGGTTTCCCGATGCCGGACGTACATGGCACGGTGCCGATTGCCGGGACCCGGGGCGCGGACACAGTCATTGGGGTGCTGCTGGATCTCGGCTACGCCGCCCCGGCCGCGCGGACGCTGCCCGGCCACGAGCTGGAGGCGAGCACCATGGTCATGTTGCGACCGTCTTGCTCGGACCCGGTTCCCACGAAACCGAGGTCGGCGACGTCGGACGCCGGCCGCTACAGCAGCCGGAAGCGGGCCCGGACACGTGGAACCCCGGGCTGATCGATATGCGCCGCACGAGCGGATGGTTCGGTTGGCCGGTGCCTACGGGCGGTGCTGAGCGAGTGCGATTCCCGAGCGGACTCGGCGGTTCCGCGACGAGCCGGTGCCTCGGCTGCGGATAAGCTCGGCTGGGTGACCGAGACGAGCCTGCTGCGAGGACCCATTCATGCCGTGCACGTCGAATTGGGTGCCACGTTCGCGCCGTTCGGCGGCTGGGAGATGCCGGTGTCCTATGCGGGGACGGTGACCGAGCATCAGGCGGTCCGCACGACGGTCGGGCTGTTCGACGTCAGCCATCTGGGCAAGGCGACCGTGCGCGGGCCCGGCGCCGCGGCGTTCGTGAATTCGGCCCTCACCAACGATCTCGGCCGGATCCGGCCGGGCAAGGCGCAGTACACGCTGTGCTGCGCGCCGGACGGGGGCGTGATCGACGACCTGATCGCCTACTACGTGAGCGACGACGAGATCTTCCTGGTGCCGAACGCGGCCAACACCGCGGCGGTCGTCGCGGAACTGCACAAGGCCGCGCCCGAAGGCGTCACCGTGACAGATGAGCACCGCGACTACGCCGTGTTCGCCGTGCAGGGCCCGCGCTGCACCGAGGTGCTGACCGCGCTCGGCCTGCCCACGGACCTGGAGTACATGGCCTACGCCGACGCAGAATGGGACGGTCGCCCCATCCGGGTGTGCCGCACCGGCTACACCGGCGAACACGGCTACGAGCTGCTGCCGCGCTGGGACGACGCCGAACCGTTGTTCCGCGCCCTGGTCGATCAGGTGCGCGCCGCCGAGGGACAGGTCGCCGGGCTCGGCGCCCGCGACACGCTGCGCACCGAGATGGGCTACCCGCTGCACGGGCACGAACTCTCCCTGGAAATCTCGCCGGTGCAGGCGCGCTGCGGCTGGGCGATCGGCTGGAAGAAGCCGGAGTTCTGGGGCAAAGCCGCGCTGGAGCAGGAGAAGTCGGCCGGTCCGCGCCGAATCCTACTGGGGCTGAAGGCACTCGACCGCGGCGTACTGCGACAAGGACAGGCGGTGCTGCGCGAAGGCGAGCCGGTCGGCGAAACAACCTCCGGCACCTTCTCGCCCACCCTCAAGGCCGGCATCGCGTTGGCCCTGCTCGACACTTCGGCGGCGATCGAGCCCGGCGCCGAGGTCGACGTCGACGTCCGCGGCCGTCGCCTGCGCTGCGAAGTCGTCCGCCCACCCTTCGTGGACATCAAGACCAAGTAGTCAGCGGCCACGCCGCAGGTTGGTGCCGCGCGCGGACACGGCAGCCGTGCGGATCGTCAACGAGGTCGGCCGGACCGCTGCCGCGCCGGCGCGGCCAGGGAGGGTGCGTTGGCAATTGAGTGCGGGGGTGACCGAGACACCGACCGAGCGAGTACGGCGTGGACTGCGGTGATCGCCGCTTCCGCCGCGCGGGCGCGGCGGGCGGTGCGGAGTGGGGAATCGGCTGGACCCGCAACGCCGCGGACCGACCAGCGGGCGGCCGTTGGGCAATTGAGCGCGGCGTGCGACCGGGCAGTTACCTGGCAAGTAGGGCGTGGACCGTGAGTAGATGGCCGAATCGGTCCGGATAGGATCGTCGGCATGACCGTTGCCGCACAGTTCACCCGTGTTCCGCATCCCGCGCCCGTTCCGGCGCAGCGGCGACAAGAGGTACTGGCGGCGCCTGGGTTCGGGCGGTACTTCACCGACCACATGGTCTCCATCGATTATGTCGACGGCGCGTGGGCGAACGCGCGGGTCGAGCCGTACGGCCCGCTGTCGTTGGATCCGGCGACGATGGTGTTCCATTACGGCCAGGCCATCTTTGAGGGACTCAAGGCCTACCGCCAGAGCGACGGCAGCGTCTCGTGCTTCCGCATCGACGCCAACGCGGCGCGTTTCCGCAGGTCGGCTCGTCGCATGGCGATGGCCGAGCTGCCCGACGAGCTGTTCATCGAGTCGGTGCGGCAACTGCTCGAGGTCGACCGGGACTGGGTGCCCGCTGCGGGTGGCGAGGAATCGCTGTACCTGCGCCCGTTCATGTTCGCAACCGAAGCGGGCCTGGGCGTGAAACCAGCCGCCTCGTACAAGTACCTGCTGCTGGGTTCCCCGGCGGGCGCGTACTTCCCGCGCGGTGTGAAGCCGGTGCGCGTGTGGCTGTCCACCGAATACGTGCGCGCCGCGCCGGGCGGCACAGGTGAGGCCAAGGTCGCGGGCAACTACGCCGCCTCCTTGCTCGCCCAGGCCGAAGCCTCGGCGAAGGGATGCGATCAGGTGGTGTGGCTGGACGCCTGCGAGCGCCGCTATGTCGAGGAGATGGGCACCAACAACCTGTTCTTCGTCTTCGGATCCGGTTCCGAGGCGCGCTTGGTCACCCCGGAGCTGTCCGGCTCGCTGCTACCGGGCATCACCCGCGACTCGCTGCTGACTCTGGCCGCCGACTCCGGCTACCCGGTCGAGGAGCGCAAGATCTCCGTGGAGGAGTGGCGCAAGGGCGCCGAATCCGGTGAGATCACCGAGGTTTTCGCCTGCGGCACCGCCGCGGTGATCACCCCGGTCGGTTGGGTCCGTTCCGGCGAGGGCGAGTTCACCATCGGTGGCGGCGAGCCCGGCGAGGTCACCATGGCCCTGCGCGATACCCTCACCGGCATCCAGCGCGGCACCTTCGCCGATATCCACGGGTGGATGCGCCGGATGTGACTCAGCCCGGCATGAGCATGTGCCACTGCTCCAGGGTCTGCGGGCGCATGACGTAGTTTTTGTCCCGGACAGTGGACAGTGCCGCGTTGGGCTCCTCCGAATACCAGTGGCCGGGGTAGACCACCGGGTCGCCGGCGAGTCCGGCGAGGTAGCGCAGGCTCCGGAACATTTCGTCCGAGTCGCCGCCGGGGAAATCGGTGCGGCCGCAACCGTCGACGAACAGGGTGTCGCCGGCGATCAGCCGGTTGTCGAACAGAAAGCATTGGCTGCCCGGCGTGTGCCCCGGAGTGTGGAGTAATTCGATGTCGAAAGCGCCGACGGTGACCTTGTCACCGTGCTCGTGACCGGTCAGCTCGCTCTCGGCTATCCCGGTGACGCCGGCTACCCACGGCAGCTCTTTGGCGTTGACATGCACTGGGACGCTTGCCTTTTCGAGCAGTTCGCGCACGCCGCGCAGGGTGAAGCCGAGCATCGTGCCGCCCACGTGGTCGGGGTGGTGATGGGTCGCAAGCACTCCGCTCAGCCGCAGTCCGTCTCCTTCGGCGATGTCCACCAGGTCGCCCGCGGCGTAGGCCGGATCGACCACCACGCATTCGCCCGTCTCCCGATCGCCGATCAGGTACGCGAAGTTGCGCATCTGCGTCGCGATCGGATCGCCCACGGCGTAGTCGCGTCCCGACAACAGCTGGCGAAAGTACAGGCGCTCAGAAGACATACCGGTTACCTTATTGCCCGACCCAGACGCTTCGCGCGCCACGGCCGGAAAAATTTCAGTGGCCCAGACTCTGGCCCGGTCCGAACTGGATCGATGTTCAGGTGCGGGACCGGTCAGACGGAGAGGGACAGCACCGCCGCGGTGAGCGCCACCGTTGTTTCGACGACGGCGCCGAGGACGTCACCGGAGAGCCCGCCCAGGCGCCGGGCGCAGTGGCGGACGAGGACGGTCGAGGCGACCAGTGCGACGACCACGGCGACGGGACCGAGCCACGGGCAGTCCGGGACAGCCAGGACCGCCGCGGCGACGGCGGCCACGGACCAGCACGCTGAAGCGAGTGCCGATTGAGTATTCGCGACCAGGACGCCGAATGCGGTGCCGGGAGCGGCGGCGATACCCCGGCAGGCGAGCACTACGGCGACGCGACCCGTCGCCACGGCGACGATCACCGCCGACCAGCGGCCTGCGTCGGCCAATGCGGCGAACGAAAACGCTTGCACCCCAATGGTGAACACGATTCCCGCGACCCCGAATGGTCCGGCCCCGCCGCTCTTCATGATCTGCCTGGCCCGTTCGGGCGGCCCGTAGCTGCCGAGCCCGTCCATGGTGTCCGCGAGCCCGTCGAGGTGCATGCCCCTCGTGACCAACGCCAGCGAACCGACTACCAGCAACCCGGCCAGCGAAGCGCTCGCACCAGCCCAGGTCAGCACCCAGAGCAGCGCCGCTGCCCCCGCCCCGAGCAGCACCCCGACCATCGGCGCCAACAGAATCGCGCGTCCAGCCGCCCGATCGATATCATCCGGCCCACGCACCGGCAGTACCGTGAGCCACGAGACCGCCAGCCGAACCCCATTCACACCGACCCCCATCCAGGACAGGACGCCCCCAGTTCCCGCCCGACGAGTGGCACACGGCTGCGGCAAAACGCGAGAAGGCCCCTCCAGGGTGTGCCACTCACAGAACCCGCACTCGATGAGTGGGGCTGGGTGTCGCTGGCGCGGGAGGGCTTCACTTGCGGAGGTTCGGGGCGGGGGTGGAAGGTTCGGGGTCGGCGGTGCTGACGCCCGCTTCGGCGAAGGTGGACATGTCGGCGAGGGCCGCGACGGCCGAGCGGAGGATGGGCAGGGCGGTGAGGGCGCCGGAGCCTTCGCCGAGGCGCATGTCCAGGTCGATCAGGGGCTCCAGGCGCAGATGCCGGAGCGCGAGGGCATGCGCTGGTTCGGTGGAGCGGTGGCCCGCCAGCCACCAAGCGCTGGCGCCCGCGGCGAGGTCTTCGGCGACCAAAGCCGCTGCCGTGACGACGACGCCGTCGAGAATGACCGGTGTGCGCCGGGTGGCCGCCTGGGCAAGGAAGGCGGCCATCGCCGCGAAGTCGGCGCCGGCCGCGACACGGAGGAGTTCGACCGGTTCCTTCAGCACCGGCCGGGCGCGGCGCATCGCGTCCCGAATGGCGGCGACCTTGCGGATCCATCCCGCGTCGTCGATTCCGGTGCCGCGGCCCACCGCGGCCACCGGTTCGGTGTTGGTGAGGGTGGCGATGAGCACGGTGGCCGGGGTGGTGTTGCCGATGCCCATGTCGCCCGCGATCAGCAGGTCGGCGCCCGCGTCGATCTCCTCGTCGGCGATGGCCCGGCCCGCGGCGATGGCCGACTGGACTTCCTCGTCGGTGAGCGCGTCCTCGCGATCGATCGTCCCGCTGGAGCGGCGCACCTTGTGCTTGGACACCTGCGGGTCGGTGTCGGCGTCGACCGAGATGTCCGCGACCCGCACCGTCGCACCCGCCACGGCCGCGAGCGCGTTCACCGCGGCACCGCCACCCAGGAAGTTCGCCACCATCTGCGCGGTGACCTCGCTCGGATACGCCGACACCCCGTGCCGCGCGACGCCGTGATCCCCGGCGAACACGACGACACGGGCGCGCTCGAATTGCCTCGGCGGGCAGGCGCCCTGGCACGCCGCCACCCAGTTGCCGAGCTTCTCCAATCGGCCCAGCGCCCCACCGGGTTTGGTCAGTTGCGCCTGCCGCTGCTCGGCGGCCGCACGAAATTGTGCGTCCGGAGGCGCTACCGGTCCGAATCCGTGCGTCACTATCGAGCCTTTCCGGTCATGGCGGGTCCCGCCGACTACGCCGCCCAATCTTGCCATTGCCCATCCCCGTCGTCGGCCGGACCGCACACGGCGAACCGGCTCCCTCCCGTCTTCCGGACGTGGTGGCCGTGGGTTCCTTGGAAGGGTTCGCCCGAGGACGCACGGTGGGGTGCCGAGCGCCCCACCGGACTGGCCGGCTGCTCGCTGCCGGGCAGGTTAGGCGAGGTAGTCGACGGCGGCGAAGGGCGTGCCTGCGCCGGTGCGGGCTATTTGAGGCGGAGGGGGAGACCGGCGACGACGAAGTAGGCTTCGTCGCAGGTCTGTGCCAGGCGTTGATTGAGGATGCCTATCTCGTCTCGGAACAGGCGGCCGGAGCGGGTGGCGGGGATGACGCCCATGCCGACCTCCGGTGTCACGATCACGAGGTCACCCGGGTAGGCGGCCACGGCCGCGACGAGGGCGTCGGTGTCGGGGGAGATCGTGCCGCGCGGTGCCTCCCACGCCTCACGCGCATCGATGCGGGCGGTCAGCCAGGTGCCGATGTCGTCGATGAGCAGGACGGACGGTCGGTTCGTGGATTCGGCGAGAACCTTTGCTGGATCGGCGCTTTCGACAGTCGACCAGTTCGCCGGTCGCCGGCTGCGGTGCTGGGCGATCCGTTCGGCGAAATCGTGGTCGTCCGGGTCGGGCACCGCGGTGGCGAGATAACGCACGGCCCCTCCGGCCTCATCCGCGAGATTCTCCGCGAATGCCGACTTCCCGGACCGCGCACCACCGAGGACGAGGATGCGGCGCGGCGCTGCTGGCGAGGAACTGTGCGACACGGGTGGCACCGTATCAATCGGATAGCGGTCGGCCGGGTGCGGTTCTAGTCGACCCCGAGGGTGACTTCGGTGGATTTGATGAGGACCGTGACCGGGGAACCGTCGGCGAGTTGGAGGTCGTCGGCGGCGTCGCGGGTGATCGCGGAGGTGATCTCATCGCCGCCGGTCAGGCGCACACGGACGACGGCCATCGCTTCGCCGCGGGTGACCGAGACGACTGTTCCATGCAGTTGGTTACGTGTGGAGAGTCGCATGTCCGCGATCCTACGTAGCGGGGTGCTGATTGATCGGAGGTTCGGGCGCCGGGTGTCGGTCGGGGGACATGCTCGGCGTAGTCCTGCTCCGCCAGGGCCGGGTTGCCGAAGGTCACGGCAGCGTGCCGGGCGGGGCGGGGTTCCGCAATGAAGGGGTCTGCGGTTTCGCAGGGCGCTCAGGCTGAGGTCTCCGCCGCGCTATCCGTGCTCCGGCCGAAGCGGCGGCGGTACTCGGTGGGGGCGATGCCGACCAGGCGTTGGAAGTGGTGGCGCAGCAGGGCGCCGGAGCCGAAGCCGGAGCGGGTGGCGATGTGTTCCAGGCCGAGCCCGGTTTCCTCTAGCAGTTGCTCGGCCAGCAGAACGCGCTGGTTGGTGAGCCATTTCACCGGGGTGGTTCCGGTCTCGGCGGCGAAGCGGCGGGCGAAGGTGCGGGTGGACATGTTGGCGCGGGCCGCGAGTTCCTCGACGGTGTGCGGCAGGTCGAGGTGTTCGTTCATCCACTCCAGGATCGGGATGAGGCTGTCGGAGGTGCACGCCGCGACGGGACGTTCGATGAATTGGCGCTGCCCGCCGTCACGCTGTGGCGGCACCACCATGCGCCGCGCGATCGCGTTGGCCACGCCGCTGCCCAGTTCGCGCCGCACCAGATGCAGGCAGGCATCGATGCCCGCGGCGGTGCCCGCGCTGGTGATCAGATCGCCCTCGTCGACGAACAGCACGTCCGGGTCGACGGTGGCCTCCGGGTACTCGGCGGCGAGTTTCTCCACATAACGCCAGTGTGTGGTGCACTTGCGTCCGTCGAGCAGCCCGGCCGCCCCGGCCAGGAAGGCTCCCGAGCAGACCGTGAGCACGGTGGCGCCTGCGGCCGCCGCGTCTCGGACGGCCGCGACGACGCGCGGATCGAATTCGCCCCTGACCGAGGCGGCCGAGATGGCGACCAGATCGGCCTTCGCCAGCTCCGCGAGCCCGTAATCCGGTGTGACGGTGATCCCCGGACTGGTGGAGCGCAGCGGGACGCCGGGCTCGGCGCCGCACACCCGGAAATCGAAGGCGGGCAGTCCGTCGGCGGTGCGATCCAGGCCGAAAACCTCGCAGATGACCCCGAATTCGAACATGGCCATACGCTCGGACAGCACCACGGCGACCTTTGACAGCATGCCCGTCAGTCTACTGGCCGTATTTTTACGAACATTGTCTGTACGGCCACTTTCGGCGGTAAATCACTGACCGCAAAATTACTGCCATGGTTACTTTTCTCGTTTCCCTGGCGGTCATCGTGGCCGTCGCCGCGCTGATCGCCCACAGCACAGGCCGCGCGGGCTCGTCCGATGTCATCGACCGCGACGCCGAGCGGCTCCGGTCCGAGCTGGCGGCGATGGTCGGCCGCGCCGCCCACCACCGCTGAACGCCCGGCCTGCCGCGAAACTACACAGCGTCGCCAGGGCCGACCCGGGGCTTCGGCGCTCGCATCTTGCGGATCTGGGAGGCGCGCACGAAGGCGTACCAGCCCAGCCGGTATCCGGTGTCGGTGGTGTCCGGGAACCGCTCCCTGACCCGGTTGTTCACCACACGGCCGAGCAGGACGCCCTCGATGATCATGAACGCCATCATCACCAGCATGGCCAGCGTGACGATGGTCTGCAGCGCGGGCGCGACGAACATCGACAGGATCAGCACCAGCGCCATCGGCATGAACAAGCCGACCAGGTTGCGCCGGGCGTCGACGATGTCGCGGACGAAGGCCCGCACCGGCCCGCGGTCGCGAGGCAACAGATACTTGTCCTCGCCCGCGAGCATGCGGGCGCGCCGGTCCTGGGCGGCGGCACGCCGTTCGGCGGCGGCCGCCTTGCGCTCTTCCTTGCTGCCGCGCACGGCCTTGCGCCGGGCGCGGGCCTCCTTGGCGGTAAGCGGAGCGGGTGCTATCGGGCCGCGGCGCTTGCCTTGCGCGTCACGGCGTTTCGGGGTGGGACGGCCCTTGCCAGCGGTAGCCGTTGGCGCAGTGCGGGTGGTACCTGCGGCCGAGCCGCCGTCCGTGACCACCGTCGATTCGGCGGTCGCGTCGGTGGTGCTGGACTCGCCGCGACGGAACAATTTCACAGCGACCAGGCTATTCGATGGGCTGCGTGGCGGGAAACGCGGTCCGATTCGCGGGGAGTGTGCGGGGTCACGGAGGTTGCGTGCCGCGGCGGACCGGGTGGTGGCAAGATGGGGGAATAGCAGCCAGCCGAGTGGTGTTGACCGACACGACCCGTGCGCTGTTCACGGGTCGACCATAGGTTCCTCGAGGAGAGTTCATGACTGTGCAGAACGAGACCGCCACCCACGGTGTGACTCTGACCGACGCCGCCGCGGCGAAGGCGAAGGCACTGTTGGACCAGGAAGGTCGCGACGACCTGGCGCTGCGGATCGCGGTGCAGCCGGGTGGTTGCGCCGGCCTGCGCTACCAGCTGTTCTTCGACGACCGCGCGCTGGACGGCGACCTGACCGTCGACTTCGGTGGCGTCCGGCTGGCCGTCGACCGGATGAGCGCTCCGTACGTGCAGGGCGCCTCGATCGACTTCGTCGACACCATCGAGAAGCAGGGCTTCACCATCGACAACCCCAACGCCACCGGCTCCTGCGCCTGCGGCGACTCCTTCAACTGAGGGAGGTCCCGGCCGCCCCCGAGAGGCTGGTCCGAACGGGACACCTGATCTCGTGCGGACATGGGTAACTCGCCGGGAACGCCCAAAACTGAAGCGGCACTAGCGCAGTACCGAACACGGATCCTGCGCCACGCCACTGGTACGGCCTGAAGATCCGGAGCGGCGGATCGGCTACGGTAAAACTGGACTCGCGTCACGGTAAGAGCGGGACGCGAGTCCGGTCTTGACCGCCTGCCGCCTACCGTTGAAGGGCTCAGCCACGTGTCCATCGCCGTTTCCGCGTCCATTGCGACCGACCATCTCATGCGTTTCCCCGGACGGTTCGCCGACGTACTGCTGGCCGATCAGCTCGACCATGTGTCGCTGAGCTTCCTCGTCGACGATCTGCAGATCCGCCGCGGAGGCGTCGGCGGCAACATCGCCTACGCGATGGGCCTGCTCAACCGCACGCCCCTGCTGGTCGGCGCCGTTGGCGCGGATTTCGGCGAGTACCAGGCGTGGCTGGAATCGCGCGGGGTGGACTGCTCCACCGTGCTGGTCTCCGATCGCGCGCACACCGCCCGCTTCGTGTGCACCACCGACGACGACATGGCCCAGATCGCGTCCTTCTACCCGGGCGCGATGAGCGAGGCCCGCGACATCTCCATCGCCGAACTCGCCGAGACGCGCGAACTCGACCTGGTCCTGGTCGGCGCCAACGACCCCGAGGCGATGCTGCGCCACACCGCGGAGTGCAGGGAACTCGGCATCCCGTTCGCCGCCGATCCCTCCCAGCAGCTGGCCCGCCTGGACGGCGACCAGTCCGTGCAGCTGATCGAGGGCGCCGCATACCTCTTCACCAATAAATACGAGTGGGCGCTGCTGCTGCAGAAGACCGGCCTGAGCGAGGAAGAGGTCGCGCAGAAGGTCGGTATCCGCGTCACCACGCTGGGTCCGGACGGGGTGCGGATCGTCGATGCCGACGGCACCGAGGTGACCGTCGGCGTGGTGCCCGAGCTGGAGAAGGTCGAGCCGACCGGTGTCGGCGACGCGTTCCGCGCGGGCTTCCTCACCGGCCACACCGCCGGGCTGAGCCTGGAGCGCTCCGCGCAGCTCGGCTCGCTGATCGCCGTGCTGGTACTGGAGACCATGGGTACCCAGGAGTGGACGCTGAACAAGGAGACAGCCCTCCAGCGCTTGTCCGACGCCTACGGCCCCGACGCCGCCGGCGACATCAAACCCCTGCTGTAGCCGCCTCTCCGGGTATTCAGGCCGTACAAGCGGGTGGCGCGGGATTTGCGTTCAGGTCCTGCGTTGGGTGCCGCTCTAGTTCTGGGCGTACACGGTGAGTTACCCATGTGCTCACGAAATCACTTGTTGCGTTCAACAGGGGTGACTCGCCGTCGATGACGGCGGCGGGTCACCCCTGGTTGTCGCGTTATGGGGTTGGCGGCGGCTACTGGCGCAGTCGCCGGCTACTTACAGCGAAACCGGGTACACCGGCTCCTGGATCTCCGGCTTGATTCGTTCCTCGACGAAGATGCCGTGCCACACCATGAACACCAGCAGCGTCCACAGTCTGCGGCTGTGATCGGCGTTCCCGGCGCGATGGGCGACCAGCATCTCGCTGATCGCGGGCTTGTTCAGCAGGTGGCCGGTCTGCGACTCGGCGATCTGCTGCTGGGCCCAGTCGTAGAGTTCCGTCCCGCGCAGCCAGTGCCGCAGGGGAACCGGGAAGCCCAGCTTGGCGCGGTGCAGCACGTGCGGCGGGACGATGCCCTCCAGCGCCTGGCGCAGCGCGTACTTGGTGGTCTCCTTGGTGATCTTCTGGTCGAACGGCAGGCCCTCGGCCACCTTCAGCACCTCGGCGTCCAGGAAGGGAACGCGCAGCTCCAGCGAGTTGGCCATGGTCATCTTGTCGGCCTTGACCAGGATGTCGCCGCGCAACCAGGTGAACAGGTCCAGGTGCTGCATGCGGGCGACCGGGTCCCAGCCGCGCGACTGGGCGTACAGTGGCGCGGTGACGTCCTGGTGGGTCCATTCGGGCCGGAACTCACGCAGCACGGCGCGCAACTGGGCGTCGTTGAAGCTGCGCGCGTTGCCGTAGTAGCGCTCCTCCAGGGTGAGCGAGCCGCGGTGCAGCAGGCTCTTGCCCCTGGTGCCTTCCGGGATCCGGTCCGACAGCTTGCCTGCCAGCCTGCGCAGCCCGCGGGGCAGTTTCTCGAAGGGCTTCAGTGACAGCGGCTCGCGGTAGATGGTGTAGCCGCCGAACAGCTCGTCGGCGCCCTCGCCGGAGAGCACCACCTTGACGTGCTTGCGGGCCTCCTTGGCGACGAAGTACAGCGGGACCAGCGCCGGGTCGGCGACCGGGTCGTCGAGGTACCAGACGATCTCGGGAATCGCCTGGGCGAACTCGGCGGGGGAGACCACCTTGACGACGTGCCGCGCGCCGATCGCCTCGGCGCTCTCGGCGGCCACGTCGACCTCGGAGTAGCCCTCGCGCTCGAACCCGGTGGTGAAGGTGATCAGCTTCGGGTTGTGCCGCATGGCCAGCGCGGCGACCGCGGTGGAGTCGATGCCGCCGGACAGGAACGAGCCGACGGTCACATCGGCGCGCATGTGCTTGGCGACGGAGTCCTCGAGCGCCTCGGCGATCTCCCGGTAGCGCGCCGCGGCGGAACCGGGGGCGAACGGACGCACCGGGAACTTCGGCGTGAAGTATCGCGTGATCGTCGGCGCGGCACCCGGGCGAACGGTGGCGTAGCTGCCCGATTCGAGCCTGCGCACGTCCTTGTGCAGCGTCTCCGGCTCCGGCACGTATTGCAGCACCGTGTAGTGCTCCAGCGCGCGCGGGTCGAGCGCGTCGCTCAGCTCCAGCGCGGGCAGCAGCTCCAGCAGGCTCTTCTTCTCGCTGCCGAACGCCGTGCCGCCTGGCCCGGTGGCCAGGAACAGCGGCTTGATGCCGAACGGGTCGCGGGCGAGGAACAGCTCTCGGGTCTCGGTGTCCCAGATCGCGAAGGCGAACATGCCGCGCAGCCGCCGCACCGCCTCCGGTCCCCAGTAGTGGAAGGCCGCGACGATCGCCTCGCTGTCGCCCTCGGTCTGGAAGATCTTGCCGCCCGGGAACTCGGCGGCGTGCGCCTCGGCGAGTTCCGCGCGCAGCTCCAGGTAGTTGTAGATCTCGCCGTTGAAGGTGAGCGCGTAGCGCTCGGGCTGCTCGGGCGGGCCCCAGCGCAGCGGCTGGTGGGAGTGCTCGATGTCGATGATCGACAGGCGGTTGAACCCGAAGATCAGGCGCTCGTCGTGCCAGGTACCGCGCTCGTCCGGGCCGCGGTGGCGCACGCAGTGTAAGGCTTCGTAGACCTGCTCCACCGTGCCAGGTGCTGCCTCGTCAGATGCCAGGAATCCGAGCAGTCCACACACGGCGTCGGCAACCTCATTTCTCGCAGTCGGGATACGCGCTCACCGGACGGAGCGCAGGGGGACGAAATCCAGTGTCCGAGTATGCCCCAGATAGCGCGTTCGCGCGTCGTGCGCACCGGGCCCGGCCGGAAGCGCTGGTGACGGTGACCCGCCCGCGCTCGGTGAGGTGTCGAAGCGGACCCGACGACAAACGGGGCGTCCGTTTGGTCTACGCTGCGTAGTACTCAGGTCTCTCTCAGGCGACCCGCGCGAGAAAGCGCAGGCCCGGAGGGTGCCCTGAAACGAGCTTAGGACGTATCGTCAGGGCCGATCGCAGCCCTGACGATGCACTGTCGGAATGTGTGGCGACCAGGAAGGCGTGAGCGTGGCGCACAAGGCGAGCGAAGAGATCGGGGCACGACCCGTGAAGGGTCGGCGGTATTCACCCGCCCCGCCGGCTCCGCCGGCCAACCGTCCCTCAAGCCGCATCCTTCGGCGGGCCGGGCTGGCGGTGTCCTTGGGGATCACCGCGCTGCTCGTCTCGGGCTGCTCGATCGACAATGTTTGGCTGCGGTTCGGCTGGCCCTCGGGTGTCACGCCGCAGGCCACCAGGATGCGGGAACTGTGGACCTGGTCGGTCATCGCCGCGCTGGCGATGGGCGTGCTGGTCTGGGGCCTGACCTTCTGGACCGTCGCCTTCCACCGCAAGAAGGCGGACTCGCCGGAGTTCCCGCGCCAGACCGGCTACAACGTGCCGCTGGAGCTGACCTACACGGCGATCCCGTTCGTCATCATCGCCGTGCTGTTCTACTTCACCGTGGTCGTGCAGAACTACGTGCACGAGAAGGTGAGCAACCCCGACGTCACGGTCGACGTGACCGCCTTCCAGTGGAACTGGAAGTTCGGCTACCGCAACGTCGACTTCAAGGACGGCTACAAGTTCGACGGCATCGACACAACGCGTGAGGCGCTGAGCCAGGAACAGCTCGAGGCCTACGAGGAGCGGACCGAGAACGGTCACCCGCGGCCGGGTCCGGTGCACGGCAAGCCGGAGAACGACATCCTGTCCTACCTGCACTACGACAAGGTCGAGACGATCGGCTCCAGCAGCGAGATCCCGGTCCTGGTGCTGCCCACCGGCAAGGTGATCGAGTTCCAGCTCGCCGCCGCGGACGTGATCCACGCCTTCTGGGTGCCGGAGTTCCTGTTCAAGCGCGACGTGATGCCGAACCCGAAGGAGAACCAGTCCGACAACGTCTTCCAGATCACCAAGATCGAGAAGGAAGGCGCGTTCGTCGGCCGCTGCGCCGAGATGTGCGGCACCTTCCACTCGATGATGAACTTCGAGGTCCGGGCGGTGACGCCGGAGAAGTTCACCAAGTACCTGGACGCGCGCCAGGCGGGCAAGACCAACGCCGAGGCGCTCGAGTCCATCGGTGAGTCCCCCGTCGCCACCTCCACCGAGCCGTTCAACACCAAGCGCGACGTCAAGAGCGCGGCCCCGGCCGAGAGCAAGTGAGGAATTGATCTGACATGAAGATCGAAGCGCGGATTTTCGAACTGCTCACGGTGTTCTTCATCGTCGTGGCGGTGGTCTACGGCTTCTTCACCGGCCAGTCGCGCACCGGGGTCGAGTGGGCGGGCACCACGGCCACGGTGCTGACCGCGGGCCTCTCGCTGATCATCGGCACCTACTTCCGGTTCGTCGCACGCCGCTTGGACCTGCGCCCGGAGGACTACGAGGACGCCGAGATCGTGGACGGCGCCGGCGACCTGGGCTTCTTCTCGCCCGGTAGCTTCTGGCCCATCACCCTGGCCGCCGCCGGTTCGGTGACCGCCATCGGCCTGGCGTTCTTCCAGTTCTGGCTGATCGGCATCGGCGTGGTCTGCGTCCTGGTCGCCGCGGCCGGGCTGGTGTTCGAGTACTACCTCGGGCCCGAGAAGCACTGATCCGAGAACTAATGCAACGGCCCCACCAGAAATCTTGGTGGGGCCGTTTCGCGTGTCCGGTGCGCGGGCGGCTCGAAGGCATCCACGAGGCAGATCGGTGGTGAGGGCCGATTGAGCAACGGCATCATCAGGGCCTTCGTCCAGGTCCTGAACGATCTCAAACGGCTGACCAGTAGAGGAGCCGAGGACCTCGCGGGCATCCCCACAGACGCAGCCCGCGTTGTCCGGCAAGTCCTCGATGAGCACTCGCACGGCGACGTGGAGGGCGCCCTCGCGATCCGACGTCAATGGTCCAGCGATGCCGGTCCCGGGCAGAATTTGTGCTTTCCACCGCCGGACCGAGCGACGTTGACCCCGGCCAGACAGACGCTCGAAGCCGAACTGAGGCAACGATTCGGCGAGAATGGACCGACCGACGAGGAATTGGCTGACTTCATATCCAAGCGGTGGCTGTCCCGGCTGGAGCAATACGCCATCATCGACCGGAGAATCGACGAAACAGCGGCTTCTCTCGGCCGAGACAGCGCCGAGTTGCGTGAGCAGATGCGGCGAGAGCTGAAGGATGCGCTCGACGGGAAGCAGATCGCTATCCGTGTCCGCGACGACAATCTCGTGGCCATCCTCGAGGAGGGGCGAATCAGGGGATCACGCAACCCGGTCGGCCATCGCGCCCAAGCCGAAGCCGAGTGGTTCGGCCCACACGTCCACGAAAACCCACCCGTCTACGGATACATTGCCGTGGACGGCGTGCGCCCATCACAAGATGGCACCATCGATGCGCTGTCGGAGCTCGACTACGGTGACAATCAGATCTTCCTGAAGCCAGAAGTGCGGTCACGTACGACCATCACGTTCGGTGACTCGCTGGTGGAGATGGAGCGGTCGATACCCTCCCCCCTGGACAACCCGTCGGAATATTCCTATGGCGTCGGAGTGAACGATATCCCTCCTATCGACCGCGACTATCTCGGAGCGGATTTTCGCGCCAAGCACTTCATCGAAGCCCAGATGTTCGATGTCACAACAGCAGACATCGATTTCATCGGGTTGCACCAGCCACCCGGCGAAGCATTGCGACAGGCGCTGGACCAGTCCGGGACCGAATGGCGGGTTCTCAACAACCAGACGATCGCGGCGGAGGGCAGCGCCGCGGAACGAGCAGCCGCAATCGAACGGACGACTCAGGACTTGGAGTATCTTCGCGATACAAGCCCGTTACTGCGCTCGCATGTCGAACCCCTGAAAGCCGAGCTGTCGGCCGACCTGCGTGCACTGAACGATGCCGCCGCAGGTGACTGACCGGGCGCAGAATTCGGATAGCCACACCTCGACGACCACGCGAACCGATGGCCGTGACCTCGACCGGCCTGAGAACTACCGAAACGGCCCTACCGGCGACCCCAGCGGGGCCGTTTCGCGGATGAATAGGCGGCTCGATGCCCCGTGGTTACATCTTTTTGATTTCCATGTTCGGTCCGCGGTTGTCTACGGCCATCACCACGGCACCGGGCCCTCTTCGGCGAAGAGTGCGGCGGTCGGACCGTCCGGGCCGAGTGTGGCCAGGCGCACCAACACGGCGGCGCCTTGCGCAGGTGTGAGGAACCCGGTGTGGTTGTTGCTGTCGGTGTCGACGTAGCCGGGGCAGCCGGCGTTGACGAGGAAGCCGTCCTTGCGCAGCTCGTTGGCGTACTGCACGGTCAGCGCGGTCAGCGCCGATTTGGACGGGCTGTACGCGGCCGACGGCAGGAGCGCGGCGAAGGGGCCGTCCGGGTCGCTGGCGAGGGTCAGTGACGCGGCATGCGAGCTGACGTTGACGATGCGCGGCGCCAGCGAGCGCCGCAGCAGCGGCAGCATGGCGTTGGTCACCGCGATCACCCCGAAGACGTTGGTCTCGAACACCGTGCGGACCATGGCCAGGTCGACGGTGCTGGGAACCTGATCGTAGGCCGCCTGCGGATCGACCTGCCCGGAGCCGGTGATACCGGCATTGTTGATCAGGATGTCGAGGTGGCCGAAGCGTTCCTCGATCTGCTCGGCGGCCTGCTGGATGGTGGTCGGGTCGGTGACGTCCAGCATGACCGCATGCCCGTCGCTGCCCACCCCGCGGAGCGCCGCAGCAACCTCCTCGCCTCGCCGCGGATCCCTGGCACCGATCAGGACAGTTATGCCCAGCGCGGCCAGTTGCTCGGCAGCCGCCCGCCCTATGCCCTTGTTCGCCCCGGTAACCAGCGCGATCTTTCGGTCCGAGGTGTGCTGTTCTCCAGTTGTCATGGCTGCGTCCTCACTGTGGGAGCTGGGTGTTTCGAACGAACACCAGATGCCGATGACCGCGTTCTCGTGACAGAGCGACGATGTGACGTACGCCATCGGTTGTGGCTGTCACAGAACGGGCCCGGCCGGCATCCACTGCATGTGCCGAAGTGGGGAACGAACAGACAGGATCCGCTCATGAGCAAACCCATGGACCGCGCCACGCAGGCGTTCGTCGGCCACCGCAATCTGCTGTTCACCGTCGCCTACGAGATGCTCGGCTCGGCCGCCGACGCCGAGGACGTCCTGCAGGAGACGTGGTTGTGCTGGGCCGACGTCGACCTCGACACCGTGCAGGACCAGCGCGCGTACCTGGTCCGGATCGTCACCCGCCGAGCGCTGATGCAGCTGCGCACCCTCGGCCGCCGCAGGGAGTCCTACATCGGCCCCTGGCTGCCCGAACCCTTGCTCACCGCGCCCGAGGTCGCCGACGACGTGGAGCTCGCCGAGAGCGTGTCCATGGCGATGCTGCTCGTGCTGGAAACGCTCGCACCGACCGCGCGGGCAGTATTCGTGCTCCGCGAGGTCTTCGACCTGTCCTACGACGAGATCGCCCAAGCCGTCGACAAGAGCCCGGCCGCAGTCCGCCAGATCGCCCACCGGGCACGCGCGCACGTCGCCGCGCGCCGACCGCGCGCGATCGTCTCCCCAGCCGAGTCACGAGACGCGCTCGCCGCGTTCCAACGAGCAATCGAAACCGGCGACCTCCAAGGACTACTCGACAGGCTCGCACCTGACGTCGTTCTCCTCACCGACGGTGGCGGGCTCGCGCAGGCCGCCTTGGCTCCGGTCGTGGGCGCCGACCGCGTGGCCGGCGTGCTGAGCAAGATCGCCGCAGCATCACTCGAGTCCGCACACGTCAACGGATACCCAGCGCTGATCGTCCGGTACAACGGGCAGATCGACACCGTCGTGGCGGTACAGGTCGACGCCGGCCTCATCACCGGGTTCTACGCCGTGCGCAACCCCGAGAAGCTGTCGTACATGCAGCGGGAGACTCCTGTGAGCCGCTGATCCCTCGAAATGCCACCACCGACGGACGAACAGGTGCCGCTGGAGTGCCGAAGTCGCGATCGCTCTCGGAGCGTCATGCTCGGTTATCCGATTGCAGTACAACGAAGTTCGGTAGACGACGGGTGCCCGCGGTCAGTTCGAAGGACAGATCGCCGTAGCCGAGTGAGAGTTCGGCGAGTTGTTGCCATGCATAGTGGATGTGCGGCTGCTGTGTGTCGCGGTTCAAAGCGGTGTGGGCAAGTACTGAATACCTCGCGAGGCGGTCGACCACCGCGCCGACCGTCTCGGTGTGCATGTATGCCGCGCCCGATGGCTGCGGCAGCGCGGACGCGACCCAGCGGTCCAGGTATCGAGTCAGCCTCGTGCGATGGAAGTCGATTTCCTCCCGTGCCGGATACGGAGTGTCCAAGCGTGCTTCGTGGAGCGCGGCAAGTTCATACGCCGTCTCGAGGAGCGGATGAGGCAGCCGGATGTTGCCTGTGCATGCTTCGAGCACAAAGTTTTTCGAAGGCAGGAGTGGCCTGGTCTCCTTCACCGCTCGCTCCCCTCGCCGGATGGGTGGCGCGTGTCCCGTGTCAGGGCGCTGAGCCCGTCGAGAACCTGTTGAAATGTCTGGGCTTTCGGCATGCCTTCCGGATGCGGTCCGTGGTCGCTGTCGACGGCGGGGAAGGCGATGCCGCGCAGATATGCCCGTTCGCGTGGGCTCAATTCCGGCGGTTTGACGCGGCCGTAGTGGACGAGGGTGCAGTATGCGGCCCACTTCCATGCGCAGCGATCAATCCGGCACGTGCGGTGCCGCTGCATTTGCCGGTGCGCCAACTCGATCTCGGCGAGGCCGCAGATGCTCGGCGGGGTGACGAGGGTGACTTCGTTCATCAGGCCGCACCGATCCCTATGCCGGATGCCGAACGCGCCCAAGTACATTGCGGTGAAACCGTTTCCAGGTCATAGCCCGCATCGCAGATCAGCGCGGGCTGGTTGTCCACGTGCGCCAGATCGAACACGACGATGATCTCGACGCCGAGCCCAGCGGCCATGCCGAGCGCGTACCGGATCGGATCGCGCTCGTCGGCTGATGGTCGGACCGTGTAGACGTACTGGTAGCCCAGCGTGCGGGCGTGCCGCTGCACCTCGTTCGCATGACGCGGCGCGTGCAGTCCGGACACGTCGCCGCGCACGAACCCAATGGCTTTCGGCCGGCCGGTCGTCGGCGGCGCGATGATGTCGGTGGTCGGTGGTTTGATGATGTTGGTGTAGGTCATGCGTTCCCCCGGAACTCGATCGGTGGGTTGGTCTGTGCGGCGTCCGGGCAATTGGCACCCAACGTGCGTTGCCTGCTGGGCTAGTTCGTGGGCGGCAGAAAACTGAGGCGGTGCAGCCGAAGTTGTTGTAGTTACGGCCAATTGGGTGTTGCCAAGTCCGAAACTCGTGTTGTGCGAGCCGAACGCCATGACCAAGCACACCACCGGATGCCGCGCGGAATCAGCAAACTCGGGAACCCGAGTCGAATTGGCTCATTTACCCACGACTCGACCCACGTGCGCGGTACAACAGACCCACTTGCCAAGCGCAGGTGATTCGAGTTCACGAACGAGGGGATAAGCGTGAGCAGCAAAGACGACGAAGAGGGCCCGGCCTCGACACTGCCCCGGCGACAGCTCGGCCGGTTCCTCCGGGACTGGCGCGAGAAGGAAGCGTTGACGATCGACGCGGCGGGCAAGCTGGCGGACCTGTCGAGGTCTGCGCTCCAGAGAATCGAGACCGGGCGGAACCAGCGGATTCGCAAGCAGGACGTGAAAGCCCTGTGCGAGTTGTACGGTGTCCCTCCCGAAGAGGCGAGGATGGCTGTCGATCTGTCGGCGCTAGCCAGGCGGAAGAGCTGGTATCACGCCTACGGCGGGCTCTTCTCCGACACTTTCAACATGTATCTCGGGTTGGAGGCATCAGCGCGACGGCTGACGCAGTACCACGAACAGATCCATGGCCTCCTCCAGACACCCGACTACGCACGGGCACTGATCTCGGCGTTCTATCGTGGCGGCGATCCGGACGAGATCAACCGCCGCGTCGAATTGCGTATGAAGAGACAAGCCATGATCACACGCAAGAGGAACCCGCTGGAATTGGAGCTGCTTCTGCATGAGTCCGCGCTGCACCGAAACATCGGCGGCCCCAGGGTAATGGCTGCTCAGCGCCGACACTTGGTCGAGGTGAGCAAGCTCCCCAACGTCACGGTACGGATTCAGCCGTACGAAGCTGGATCAACCTGGGGCATCCTGCACGGCCCCTTCAGCATCATGGAGTTCGAGACGAATGCCAAAGGCAAGCCCGTCGAACCTCCAATCATCTATCTCGAAGGAGGGCCGTCAGCCGATGTCTACCTCGAGAAGCCGGAGGAGGTGCAGCTCTATAGTGAGCTTGCCTCGGACATCCGAAGCTCGTGCTTGGATGAAGTGAGAACCCGAGAACTGATACGTCGGGTGACGAAGGAGTATGAGAAGTGAGCGTTGGTCTATCCGGTGTGGATTGGTTCAAGAGCAGCTACAGCGAGACAGGCGGGCAGTGCGTAGAGGTTGCGTGGCTGCCAGGCGGCGACATCGGCGTTCGTGACTCGAAGAACCCGACCGGTCCGGCGCTGGTCTTCACCCCGGGGGAGTGGGACGCTTTCACCGTAGGCGTGAACGACGGCGAGTTCAACCAGCCCTGACGATCGCGTGGGGGAACCGCGTAGTTCGCTGCGGTGGATGTCGGAGGTGGGAACATGAGTATCGATTCGTGCGGAGCTACTTGGTTCACGAGCAGCTACAGCGGCAGCCAGACCGATTGCGTGGAAGTGGCGTGGCTCGACGGCGTCCGGGTCGGCGTCCGGGATTCGAAGAACCCGACCGGTCCGGCGCTGCTGTTCAGCCCTGGCGAGTGGGCTGTCTTCACGGCGGGTGTCATCGACGGTGAGTTCGTACGCGCGACCGAGAAAGCGCCTGCCTGAGGTGGGCGGCCGTCTGCTTTCTGCCGAGGAAGCCACTGAGCTCTGGGCGGCGTGGACTCCCGCCGAAGTCGCGGAGCGAATGTCGGGTGTCACGGTCCCGTGGTGCATAGCGGCTGGGTGGGCGCTCGATCTGTTCACCGGAGGAGACGCCCGGGAACACAGTGATCTCGAAATTTCCGTCCCACAAGACAGATTCAGCGAGGTTGCCGCCGCTTTCCCTGGCTTCGAGTGGGACGTCGTCGGCGACGGCCGAGTCTGGTCGTTTCCGGCGGAGGCGGCGAACCAGCATCAGACCTGGTTACGGGAACCGGCGACCGGGCGCTATCGCCTCGACGTGTTTCGTGAACCGCACGTAGGCGATCGATGGGTGTGCCGCCGCGACCCGTCGATCACCCTGCCGTACGACGAACTGATTCTCCACACCAGCGAGGGCATTCCCTATGTAACTCCGGAGGTCGCGCTCCTGTTCAAGGCAAAAGCACGGCGCGACAAAGACGAAGCCGACTTACGGCGTGTGCTGCCCGCGATGGACCGATCGCAAAGGTCCCGGCTATCCGATTGGCTGTCTCGGGTCCACCCCGGCCACCCGTGGCTCGGGGAAACCTTGATTGCTTGACGCGTCAGCTGCCCGAGGCGGTTCGCCAGCCGTTTCGTTCGAAGAAAAAGGCGTCAACACCAGCGAAAGGGGTGACGCAGTCCGAGGGTGAGGTGATCGATCCGCAGAACAACTCGGTTCCTTCGGACCAGCCATCTGCCTGGCCCGGCTCGGCCAGTACCCGCACCCTGCCCCCGACCCGCCTGATATCAAGGTGCAGGTGGAACGTAAGAAGTTGCTGGAGCCGACACTGACGGAGTTGCCGCACGGGCCGCATGGCCTTGCTCGTGATCTGGTGACCGGGTCGCAGCGGCAGCGGCTTTTGTACGGGGTGACGGTTGTCGTCGCGGATCGTGGCTATCTCACCGTGACGATCGCGGATATCGCTGCGGCGGCCAAGGTTTCGCGCCGTACGTTCTACCAGCACTTCCCGGATAAGGAAGCGTGCTTCCTCGCCGCGGCCGAGACGGGCCGGGATCTGATGATCGAGCATCTCGAACGCGTGATGAGGCAGGTATTCGCCGAACCGGTGGAGCCGTTCGAGGCTCTTCGGCGCGGTATTCGCGAATATCTCACCCTATTGCGTGACGAACCGTCGTTCGCCCGCTCGTTCTATCTGGAGACCGCCGTGGCCGGGTCGCGCGCGATCGAGTCATTCGAACGATGCCAACGCTGGTTTTCCGGATTCATCCGATCGTGGCGTGGAGCGGCGGGCCTAGTCGATCCATCGGTCCCGGATTACGCGTACATGGCGGTGACCGATGCGACCAACGAGGCCGTCCGCCGAACCCTCCGGGCCGGAGGCGACTTGCTCGAGCTCGAGGACACCGTGCTGTACATCCACCGCGCGCTGCTCGGTTCGGCGACGTCTGCCGCCGACGGATGACACTTTCCAGACCAACTCGACCCGTCGAGTGGGCTTGCTCCGGCATCGCGCGAAAGTCCGCCGCTGCCAGGAAATCGAGCGGCTGTTGCCACGGCGAGCTCAGAAACCGTTGGGGTGATGGGAAAGCCAGCTCGCATGCCGATGCATCAGGGTGTCACGTTCGGCGGCAGTGGGCAGCAGAACATCCGCGCCGCCGTCGTAGGGATGGTGAATCCGTTCCAAGGACGAATCACACATCATGACCCCTGCGGTGGCGTCGTCGGCGACGGCGCGCAGAAGGTCATCGACAGCGCCGTGCTGCCAGGGGATCCGGCTGATGAACAGGTGGGTGTAGGAGATGAACTCGGCGTCGGTCTCGGCCGGGTCATTGCAGACCGAGGTCCAGTAGCGGGCACCGGGATGCCATTGTGCGTGGTCATCGGGCCGCGCGCCTGGCTCGGGACGGTTGGACCAGTCGCACGTGATGAGGTAGACCTCTTGCCCGGCGAACAACTCGTCCAGGACCGTGTTGTACCGATCGAGCACAACGCTGTACTCGCCAGCAGTTTCTGGATAGCGCTTCGACCCGGGCAGGCTATGGAACCGTACCCAACGATCCCGATAGGCATGCTCGAGCTCATCAGCCAACGGGGCACACAGCGGCCAACGTTGTTGCCAGAGCTCCAATAGATCGTCACCGCACATCCGTGCACAGTATCCGCACTAGGGCACGCTTCTGTCGTCTGGCCCGGTGAGGTCGCAGGAAGCATCGTCGCTGGTGTTGCCACCTTCGGAGACGATCCTCGCGAACACCTTCGCGCAGTTGGCCTGGGCGGTACCGGATGTGTTCCCCGTGATGGTGGAGTTCCGCAACATCACGGTGCCGACCGGAACATCGACCACATCCGTCACCTGGCGGGGGAGGGTGTCGAGGTAGGCGGGCGCCACGTTGATGCCGCCGCCCGCGTCCGAGGCACTGTTTCCGGTGATGGTGGCACGATCGAAAGTCACCACGCCGCGGCCCCGGACGTCTACGCCGCCGCCGCGTCCGGCGAATCCACCTGGGCGGTACCACACTCCGGGATTGATCACGCGGTTGTCGGAGATCGTCGAGTTGGTGAAGGTGCAGGTGTTATCGCATCGCACACCGCCCGCCTCGCCGGATCTGTTGCCGGTGATGGTCGTGTTTCTCGTCTGTAGGTCCGATCCCGGCACGTTGAAGATCCCGCCGCCGTACCCGGCGCTGTTGCCCCGGACCACGACATCATCGAGGACGAGGTTCGACGAATTGGAAATTCCACCGCCGCCGGTGTCGTAGTAGGGAATCTCGTGTTGTGCGGTGACTCCGCCGGTCACGGTCAATCCGGTCAACGTCACGGCCGCGGAGATACTGAGCACCCTGTCGATCGCATTGGCATCCAGTACTGTCTGGTCGCGGCCCGCACCACGCAGCGTTGTCGGCGCGGTGAGGTTCAGGTCGCCCGTGGTCGCATCCGGGTTGCGGCCCTGCACTTTCTGTGGGTCGGGAAGGATCGTCAAGACGTACCGTCCCTCGGGCACCACGACTGTGCTCCCTGGCCGGGCATTGGCCGTCTGAACTGCCGCGCGCAGTGTGCAAGTGCCGGCGACGGTACGGCATAGCCCGCTTTGTGGATCGGCCGCGACACCGTCTGCCGTGCTGTCGACAGTGATCACCGTTGGCGAACCGGGTGCGTTGTCGGCGTAGGCCGGTCCGGCGAATCCGCCTGCTGTTCCAACTATCAGGGCTGTGATGGCGGCGGTGCGCGCCGCCGTGGGAGATGTGCTCGTCCTCATGAAGTCTCTGATCCAATTCGCGAACATAGAGTAGGGTACGACCGCGTATAAGTGGGGTACGCGAGCGTCTACCACTATGGCGCAGAGTGACACCACACGGGGGCGTTTCCGGCAATCCGCCTGGCAGTTGGTGATTCGCCTTAGTCCGGGGCATGTCGAGATCGGATCGTCGTCAGGCCAGCTGGCGGATCAGCTTTTCGATGCCGTCTCCGGTCACCTGGTCGAGCATGGCGGTGCGGCCGGTGATCAGTAGCAGGATGGCTGTGATGGGTCCGCGGATTTCGCTGCCGTTGCCGTATTCCCAGCCGATGTCGTTTGCGCTCAGGTGGATTCCGTCCAGGCGGTGGCGGTCCCACACCGGCCACCCGACCTGTACGGCCCGGTCGGCCGCCGCGGCGGCCGCGGCGGGCGGGACGGCGATGCTGCGACCGAGCGGGATCGCGATGTCCTGGCCGTGGACCATGGTGTCGAACAGGATATTGCGGTAGTTGGTCAGTTTCGGCAACCGTCGCGAGTCCGCGTTCGCGCGAATTTGCGCAACAAGCTCGGATGCTGGGCGATTCGCGTGGCGGGTGGTCAGGTCGTGGATGAACCGGTTGTAGTCGCCGCGGGCTCGCAGCCCGATGCCCAGCAGCACGGCCGGTGATGGCGGGTCCGGTGTAACCGCGATATGGGCGGCCACTTCACGGATGCGCCAGCCCGCGCACAGCGACGGCGTCTCCCATTGCTGTGGTGTCAGATCGGCGAGCAGATCGGCAATCGCACGGCGCTGCTGCTCGATGATCTGCCAACACGTTTCGCGATCCACGGCAACCCCTATCGACAGTGGCGGCCGATGTCGGTACCGGTAGGGACTTGTGGGCCACCCTCTGTGAGTTTAGTAAGATACACTGACTAGTGTGGTCAGCTTCTCTTACTAAGTCAAGGGGTGAGATGTCCGAGGACGAGACGAACGCGGGCCTGCTGATGTTCGTCGCCTATCGATCCATGGAGGAGCGAGTCTTCGCTGCGCTCGCCGAGGCGGGCTACGGCGACATCAGTGTGGCGCAAGGCCGTTTGGCGGCCAGGATCGCGCCGGAGGGTAGCCGGATCACCGAGTTGGCCGAGCAGGCGCAGGTCACCAAGCAGACCGCCGGTTTCCTGGTCGATCAGCTCGAACGTGCGGGCTATGTCGAACGAATGCCGGACCCGCGCGACGGTCGAGCCCGCCTGGTGCGTCTGTCGGAACGGGGACGCGGGATGGCCGGCTACGCCAACGAGATCGCCGACAACGTCCAGGCCGAGTGGGCCGCGCATCTCGGTGCGCGACGCATGCGGAACCTGCGCGAGGCTCTGACGCGGCTGAGGGAGATCACCGACCCCTACGCCTGATCGGGAGCGAGTTCTCTCGCACCCGAGCCGCGCTACGAATCGTGCCGATCATGTGCCGTGATGCCGAGAACGGCGAGGAAGGCGGTCGCCGCGGGCGTGCGGCTGAAGCGGCTCCAAATGACGTACTCGACGCGGGCCGGAGCGTCGGCGACCTCGATGGTGACTACGCCGGCGAGCTGGGGCGCGTAGGCGGAGGGCAGCATGGCCACGGCGAGGCCAGGCTCGACGAGACGAGCGATGTAGTCCGCGGTGGTCACTTCGAAGGCGACGTCACGGTCGAGACCAGCGGCGGAGAATGCTTGGTCGGATTGGATACGTCCGGCTGTCCCGGCCGGAAGATCCACGAATACCTCGGAAGAAAGCCTGCGGAGGTCGACCGTTGATCGGCCGGCGAGGGGATGATCCGGCGCCACCACGGCGACGAGGCGGTCCCGGGCGAGTTCGTGGGCTGCGACACCGCGGGGTCGCGCGGTGGTCGGCAGCCCGAGGAAGGCCACGTCGATGGCTCCCTGCTCGACCCGCGCGGCGAGGTCCTCGCTCGCGCCCACGCGCAGGCTGATGCGCACGTGCGGGTACCGCTGGCGGAAGTCACGCAGCGCGCCCGGGATATCGACCGCGGCGACGGTCGGGATCAGGCCCACGGCAAGCCGTCCGCGTACCTCCCCGACCGCCGCGGCGACCTCGGCGGCCGCGCGTTCGGCGGCGTCCAGGCACTGGCGGGCGGCCGGGAGGAATGCCGCACCGGCCGGTGTCAGCCGCACCCGGCGGCTGGTGCGCTCGAAGAGTTTGGCGCCGAGTTCCCGTTCCAGACGCGCGATCTGGTGACTGAGGGCGGACTGGACGACCAGACATCGTTCGGCGGCCCGGGTGAAGCTGTTCGTCTCGGCGACGGCGACGACATAGCGCATCTGCTGGAGCTCCATGGATCAATCGTGAATCAGGATTGATGGAGTGACAAACATGTGTTGGACTCATTGATCGCTGCTCGGTGAGATGGTGAGTGTGAATAGTCCACCAGCACAGCGGGTTTCCGAGGGGGCCAGCCGAGGCGCTTCCGATGGAAATCTGTCTCGCGTCGCCCTGACGGCGATCGCTCCCATGTCGTGGGGCACGACCTATGTCGTCATCACCGAGCTTCTGCCGTCGGGACATCCTCTGTTCGCGGCGGTCATGCGGGCGTTGCCCGCGGGCCTGATCGCGCTGGCGATCACCCGGGTCCTGCCGCGTGGAGGATGGTGGTGGAAGGCCGCGGTGCTCGGTGTGCTGAACATCGGCCTGCTCAACGCGCTGCTGTTCATCGCGGCCGAACGCCTGCCGGGAGGTGTTGCCGCGACTCTGGCCGCGGCCCAGCCGCTCATTGTCGCCATGCTGGCGGTGCTCGTCCTGCACGAGCAACCCTCCCCCTGGCGCCTCGCCTGGGGAGTCGCCGGCGTGGCCGGTGTCGGCTTGGTGGTGATCGGGCCGGCCGCGGCGCTCGACCCGACCGGGATCGTGGCGGGCCTGGCCGGCGCGGCCTCGATGGCGCTCGGGTTGACGCTCACCAAGCGCTGGGGTCGTCCTGCCGAGGCCACTCCTACTGCTTTCGCCGGTTGGCAGCTCGCCGCGGGAGGTCTGTTCCTGGTGCCGGTCACCTATCTCGTCGAGGGACCGCCTCCCACGATCGACCTGACCGCCGCCCTCGGTTACCTCTGGCTGGGTCTGGTCGGCGGTCTCATCGCCTATGTCCTCTGGTTCCGCGGCATCGGCACCTTGCCCGTCACCTCGGTCGCGGTTCTCGTCCTGCTCTCGCCGCTGGTCGCCGCCGTTCTCGGCGCGCTCCTGCTCGGCCAGACACTCGGCCCGATCCAACTGGTTGGGTTCGGGCTCGCGCTCGCCGCGATCGTCGCGGGACAGCTTCCCGCGCCCACCCGCTCGCCCGGCTCTGTTTCACCTGAAGGGACACTCGAATGAAGATCGCCGTCGTCGGCGCCAATGGCATGGTCGGCTCACGCGTCGTCACCGAAGCCGCACGCCGTGGCCATGACCTCATCGCGGTATTCCGGAAACAGCGGCCTGCCGCCCTGCCTCCCGGCGTGACCGCCGTCGAGGGCGACGCGAACGACCCCGACCACATGAGCAGACTGTTCGACGGCGCCGACGCGGTCGTGGCCGCGACCCGGCCCGGGCCCGGGCAGGAGCACACCGTCACCACGACCACGACGGCCCTGCTGGACGCGGCCAGGAGTACCCGGACGCGCATCCTCGTGGTCGGCGGCGCGGCCCCGCTGCACGTCCCGGGGCGCTCCGGCCAGCTCGTCCTCGACACCGCCGAGTACGTGCCGCCGGAAATCCGACCCATCGCCGCCGCCAGCGCCGCGCAACTGGAGGCCTGCCGAGCGCACCCGGCCGACTGGGTCTATCTCAGCCCGCCCGCCCTTCTCGAACCAGGGCGCCGCACCGGCGAATATCGCCGCGGCACAATCACACTCATCACCGGCGCCGACGGTGCGTCCCGAATCTCGGCCGAAGACCTCGCCGTGGCCGTCCTCGACGAGCTCGAAAACCCGCGCGAGGACAAACACTTCACCGTGGGTTACTAGGCGCGATGCCGACCCATGAGCTGCCCGGCGCCGACGGTGCCGACTGGCATCGGATGAGTCCCCGCAGGCCCGGCAAACATGACGGCGGAGGGAAACATGAGAGGAAACGAGTCCTCGGTATCTCGGCCGCGCTCGCCTGTCTCGGCGCTATGGCGCTGGTACCCGCGGACCCGGCGGCGGAGCGCCGTCCGGCATTCCCCACCACGATCGACCTTCCGGCCGGGTTCCAGCCGGAGGGTATCGCGATCGGGTCGCCGCCAGTGGCCTACTTCGGCTCGCGGGCAGACGGCTCCATCTACCGAGCCAGCCTGGAGACCGGGCGGGGCGCGATCCTGAGCCCCGGGCCGGGTACGCCGTCGCTCGGGCTCGAGGTCGACCACCGTGGCCGGCTGTTCGTCGCGGGCGGCACCGGGGGCGACGCCCGCGTGGTGGACACCGGTACGGGAGCGGTGCTGGCGAACTACCAGCTCGCGACGCCGCCGGACACGTTCGTCAACGACGTGGTGCTCACGTCGACGGGCGCGTGGTTCACCGACTCGCGCACGCCCGTGCTGTACCACCTGCCTCTCGGCCCCGACGGTGCGCTGCCGCCACCCGCTGCCGTGGTGCCACGCCCGCTGACCGGCGACATCGTTCACCAGCCCGAAGCGATCAATGCCAATGGGATCGTGTCCACGCCCGACGGCACCGGTCTGATCATCGTCCAGTCGGTGACCGGCCTGCTCTTCCGCGTCGACCCGGCGATGGGCGCGACACAGCGCGTCGATCTCGGCGCCGAGACGGTGCCGGGCGGTGACGGACTGCTATTGCACGGCAGCACGCTGTATGTCGTGCAGAACCGGCTCAACGCGATCGCCGTGGTCGCGCTCGGCCACGCGGGCGCTACGGGCACGGTCGTGCGGCGCGTGACCGACCCGCGCTTCGACGTGCCGACGACCGTCGCGGCGTTCGGAGACCAGCTGTACCTGCCGAACGCCCGCTTCACCACGCCGCCTGCGCCGACCACACCGTACAACGCCGTCGCGGTCGATCGACCCCGGCCGCATTCGGTGCGATAAGCAGCGAGCTTGCGCCGCGGTGTGCTGCTCAGGGCCGAAACGATGCTGGTCGCACGCTCGAGCGGTACTGCGACACGCGCCCGGCCGACTCCGGCTTGTGCCTGTCTACGGCTGAATGTGTTCGTGCCGGCTCGGTGGTTGTCGGGGTGATCGAGGTGGTTGTGTGAGCCTGGCTGCGATAACGCACGCACACAGCAGAAGCTGTCGCGGTTGTCCCTCCGGCGGCGCAGTCCCGCTGTGACACACCGGATGCGATCGCCGGTGGTGTTCCGGGCGGCGACGAGGCCTGTCCGAAAGATGATGGGATGCTAGGGAATCGACTCGTCGCACGTCGATCGCTACCATTCCGCTGTGCGGCGGTTGGGGAGGTTCGGCGAGCGGGTGAGCCGGAGGGTGCATCGTTCGGCGTTGTTGCTGGCGGTGCTGCTGGCTGTAGTCGGCGGACTGCTGATCGCGGGGATCGTCTGGTGGCTGCTGTGGTCTTTCCTCGGGGCCAAGGCGGAGACGCCGAATCAGGTGGATCTCACCAAGATCGCGTTGACGGTGACCGCGGGCGTCGGTGGTGCCGTCGCGCTCGTGGTGTCCTATCGCAAGCAGCGCGATCAGGAGCGCGCACGTTTCGCGGAGCTGTTCGGTGCGGCGGCGAAGCAGCTCGGTGATCCGGATGTGGCGGTGCGCATCGCCGGGGTGTACGCGATGGCCGGTGTCGCGGACGAATTCGGTGCGCCAGGCAGGCGGCAGCAGTGCATCGATGTGCTGTGCGGATACCTGCGCCTGCCGTACGAACCGGACGCCGGGGCCGATCACCTGGTATCCCGGTCCGAGACCAGCGAGCACAACGGCGTGGAGGTGGAGCGGCGCTATCAATTCCGGCAGAACGACCGCGAAGTGCGCCGCGCAATCGTCGACGTGATCGTCGCCCACGTTCGCCCGTCGGCGGAAACATCGTGGTCGGACCGTGATTTCGACTTCGCCGACGCCGTATTGGAGGATGCCGATTTCCGATATGCCGTGTTCTCGGGGGAGCGCACGTATTTCGCGCGGGCAGTGTTCACCGGAGCGCGTGCCACTACATTCGAGTTCGCGAAGTTCACCGGGCAGTACGTTTCCTTCCGTGACACGGTCTTCCGCGGCGCGCGCACACTGTTGGACGATGTGACATTCGCGCCGACAGACTCCGCGCGTACCGAGTTACGCGGAGCTGGACTCGAGTTCGCCGGGGCGATCTTCAGTGCACCGGTCTCGTTCCACCGGACGGTTTTCCGCGGCTCGGCGGTCCGGTTCCATGGCGCGGCGTTCCGCGGTGAGCGCACGTCGTTCGCCGAAGCCAGGTTTCTCGCCGATCGAGTCGAGTTCGGCGCCGCGACCTTCGAGGGAGCGCACGTCGTCTTCGACGGTGCGATATTCGGCGGAGCGCACATAGATATCAGCGCGGGCCCTGTTCCATGCCGCGTTCACCTCTTTCGCGCAGGCATCCTTCGGCCATCCGGGCGGCCGGTTGCGCCGTTTCGGCAGCGCCACCAGCAGCGTGCGCTTCGACCGCGCGGAATTCCACGGCGATATCTCGTTCGACCGCGCGCAGCTCGGCGGGGGGGAGGTGAGCTTCCGAACAGCCGACTTCTTCGGCGCCATCACCTTCGCCGGCACCCGATTCGAGGCCAGGGAGGTGCGCTTCGACCGCCCGAAGGCATGGGTCGGTGTCACGTTCGACTGGGACGGAGAGCCCGGGGGCAAACCGTCGAGCGTGAAACCTGACGAGTGGCCGCCCGCTCCCGCCGGACCCCGGCCAGCACCGTCGGGATGATCGTTCTGCGCCACCGGTCTCCGATGAGTTGCTTCAACAGTCACCGTGGGCGGGGGCACAAGGGGTAGGGGACTAGCCGTTGCCGCCCTCGTAGCGCAGCGCGTTTTCCGAGCGGCAGATCTCCTCGATCCCGGACA
Source organism: Nocardia sp. NPDC051787 (assembly GCF_040681325.1). Taxonomy (NCBI): domain Bacteria; kingdom Bacillati; phylum Actinomycetota; class Actinomycetes; order Mycobacteriales; family Nocardiaceae; genus Nocardia; species Nocardia sp. NPDC051787. The sequence goes on along the minus strand of NZ_JBFAYO010000036.1, from coordinate 26,854 downwards.
TGATGTCGCGCAGCAGTTCCGACGCCAGCGCGGCGGTCCGAAGGCGGCAGGTGAAGGTGATCAGGCCGTGGTCTTCGGGGGACAGGCCGCGGGTGGCCGATTCGGCGCGGAGATTGCGGGAGCGCACGCCATAGGTCATCGCGGAGATGACGGTGAAACAGCCGGTGTGTTCCCGGTGTCCGGAGAACAGGTCGTGCAGGCGGTAGAACACCGACGTGTAGCTCGACAGCGGCGCGAACACGCCTACCCGGTACGCCGGGCCACGCTCGGAGGAGCTGAGCGCCGTGTCGGCAAGATACTCGGCGTCGCGCAGCGTCTGCACTTTCGGTGCGAACAGCACCGCGCCCGCGGCCGCGTGGCGCACCGGCATGCCCGCTTTGCCGGGTGTCGCCGAGGCGATGGCGCCCAGCGATTTCCGCGCCCGCGACCCGACCTCGCGGCGGGCTCGCAGTCCTCGGGTGGGCGCGGTGGGGTACAGGCTCGACCACTGGCCGAAGCGGACGGTGCCCAGCTGCACGTGGCCGGTGCCGACCGGACGCGCCACCTTCAGCGGCGCCGTGTCGACCCAGCGGCCGACCTGGAGTTCGGCGTTGCCCGGCCGGGCGATCTCGGCGTGGGCGTGCTCGACGAACGAGTCGAAATCGAGGAACCGGTCGGCGGAGGTGGTCAGCCAGGTGCGGTCCTTGTCGACCTCGATCGCGTCCAGGGTGAGCGCGGTTATGATGCCCGCGCGCCCGCCTCCGCCGAGGATGCGCTGGAATCGGTCGGTGTGGTGGTTGCGCCCGCAGGTGCCGATGCGCCCGTCGATGTCGACGTACTCCAGATCGACGACCTGATCGATGAACAGGCCGTACTTGTGTGAAGCCGCGCTGACGCCGCCGACCGAGGCGAAACCGCCCGCGGTGATGTCGCGGTGGTCGCCGACGATGGGCAGACCGAGCCCGTGCGCGCCGAGCCTGCGGTCGATGTCGGAGAGCTTGGCGCCCGCCTGCACCCGGACGGTGCGCCTGCCCAGGTTGATATCCAGCACCTGATTCATCCGGCGCAGTGACACCACGGTCGGCTGGGCGGGCAGCGTGAGCCCCTCGTCGACCAGCTCGCCGCCGCGCACCATCAGCTGCTGCGTTCGCCCCCGTGAATCCCGCACCGTGCGAACGACATCAGCGGTATCGCGGGGGAGATATTCTTCCGCGTTGGAGACAATGTGCGGCGTGCTCATGGCACGAAAGCTAACCACAGCGCGGCCCGCGACGCTCGCCCGATGCCAGGTGCTATCAAGACGCGGGTGTAAGGCGCCGGCTGAACAGCACCGATCCGCTCGCATCGCACAGCTCGACGGTCAGTTCTCTGGACTTCCCGTCGATGCGAACCTCGCCGAAATGCTGGAAGGCGTCCAGCGGCGAACTGTTCTGGTCCGGGGGTGCGTGCACGAAGACCGCCTCCGGACCGAACGTGCCATCCAGCTGGTTCGGGCCGAACGCGCCCGCGTTGAGCGGACCCGAGACGAACTCCCAGAACTCGTCGAAGTCGGTGAAGGCCGCCCGCTCGGGGGAGTAGCGGTGCGCCGCGGTGTAGTGCACATCCGCAGTGAGCCACACGACGTTGGCCACCTTGTTCGCCTTGATGGACGACAGCACCCGCGCGATCTCGCCTTCCCGGCCCGAGGGCGCGCCGGCGTCGGCGTTGGCGGGACCTTCGTAGGCGCTGGTGTTCTTCTGCTCGCCGTCCGGGATGATCACACCCAGCGGCATGTCGTTGGCGATGATCTTCCACGTCGCCCTGGACTCGCGCAGGCCGTCGATCAGCCAGGTCGCCTGTGCCGGACCGAGAATCCGGCCAGTGGATCCGTTGTTGGCGTCGTTGGCGTCCTTGTTCGTTCGCATGTCCAGCACGAACACGTCGAGCAGCGGGCCGTAGGCGATCTTGCGATACAGCCGCCCGTCCGCCGCCTCCTTGGGCTCCAGCGGCATCCATTCGTGGAATGCCTGCCAGGAGCGGGCGGCCAGCGTGTCCATGCTGCGTTCGCCGTAGCCCTTGGACGCGGCGACCAGACCGCCCGGGTACCAGTTGTTCACTGTCTCGTGGTCGTCCCACTGCACTACCTGGGCGACCGCGCTGTTGAAGCGGCGGTAGTTCTCGTCGGTCAGGTTGTAGGCGTAGTTGCCGCGGAACTGCTCCAAGGTCTGCGCGACAGCGCTTTTCGCCTCGGTCACCACATTGCGCCAGATCCGGCCGTCGGGCAGGGTGAGCGATTCCTTCAGCGGTCCGTCGGCGTAGATCGAATCGCCGGAGTGCAGGAACAGGTGCGGGTCGCGGGCGGCCATGGTGGCGAAGATCTTCATGCCACCCAGGTCCGGGTTGATGCCGTAGCCCTGGCCCGCGACATCGCCGGACCACTGCAGCTTGATGTCCGCGGCGGCGGTGGGCACGGTGCGGAAGATGCCCGTGACGGGTGCGGAGGTGGCGCCGTCCTCGCCCTCGAGCGTCACCCGGTAGTGCACCTGCTGTCCCGCGGGCAGGCCGTTGACCCGCACCCGGCCGGTGCCGTCGGAATCCGGTGTGAGCAGCGGCCCGGTGAAACGCTTGGCATCGGTGAACGATTCGGTGGCGGCGGTCTCCACGATCAACGTGGCGGGACGGTCGGTCCGCGCCCAGATCAGGGCGCCATCGGTGCGCGGGTCACCCACCGCGACGCCGTGTGTGAGCACCGGGCGCGGGCGGACCAGGCCGGGGCCGCTGTCCGACGAGCACGCGGCCAGCGCGGGAGCCGATACGAGTCCGAGAGCGGTGGCGCGCAGCACGGTGCGCCGGGAGATGCCCAATTCCGAATCGGTCATGCAGCAACCTTGGCGCAGCTATCTCAACGCCATGTAAACGGGCACGGTCCGTACGGCCAACAGCCGCCCGCCCCGGGTATGGCATCGCTCAGTGCGCCAAGCGTTCCACGCGGTGGTGCAGTTCGCCCGCCCAGTGATCCTCGTACTCCTGTTCGGCCCGCGTCACGAATTCGACGCCCACCGAGGCGATCTCCTGCGCGACCTGCCCACCCCGCAACCGGACCACGCCCTCGACCGTGCCCCCAGGCTGCACCCCCGGCGTGAACAACTCGGTCTCCACCTCGGCCCCGCCGACACCGGCCGCCGCCAACAGTTTCTTGAACATGCCCCGCAGTGTCCCCGCCCCACCCGAACAAAACCTTTGCGTTTCCTTACGCTGTGAGCAACCTCATCCCACGATCCGCTGTCTCCGGCGTTCGCCACCGCAGTCCGCGTGCCCTCGGAATACTCGACCACGCGAGCACATTTCGATTCCGGCCAGCGCTGTTCTCTCGAGTCGCGAGGGTATCCGAGGCCGTCGTAGGCGACCGAGGCCCGACCATGAAAACGGCCCCGAGATCACGTGTCTCGGGGCCGCGGTGGGGTTTCGGGTCAGCCGGCGGCGGTGTCGGGAATGCGCACGGGGACGGCCTCGGGGCGGCTGCCGCTCGGGACGCCCTTCTTGAGGCTGTGGGCGTAGACGTCGACGTACTCCTGGCCCGTGAGCTGCATCAGCTCGTACATGACCTCGTCGGTGACGGCGCGTTCGACGAAGCGGTTGCCGCCCATGCCCTCGTAGCGGGAGAAGTCGATGGGCTCACCGAACTTGAGCGTCACCTTCCTGCGGCGCCAGCGGAACGGTCCGGGCGGGGAGACCTCGTCGGTGCCGATGACGGCGACCGGGATGACGGGGACGCCGGTCTCCAGCGCGAGGCGGGCCAGGCCGGTCTTGCCCTTGTACAGGCGGCCGTCGGGGGAGCGGGTGCCCTCCGGGTAGAGACCGACCAAGCGGCCCTCGTCGAGCAGCTTGCGGGCCGCGTTGAGCGCGTCCTCGGCCGCGTCGGCGCCGCTGCGGTCGATCGGATACTGGCCGGTGGCGCTGAAGAACCACTTCTGGAACCGGCCCTTGATGCCCGGGGTGGTGAAGTACTCGGCCTTGGCGAGGTAGTTGATCCGCCGCGGGCTCAGCAGCGGCGCGAACAGCCAATCGGCGAAGGAGAGATGGTTACCCGCCATGATGGCCGGCCCATGCGCCGGAATGTTCTCCACACCCTCGACCGTAGGTCGGTTGTAGAGATGAATGAATGGTCCCAGCAGCACGAACTTCAGCAGCCAGTAGAACATGACGTCCTTCCCCCGGAACCGGGATAGTTGCGGGCACCTACATCAAGTGCCGACTTTACCGCTGGTGCAAGATCACATCCAACCGCAGCGGCGAATCTCACCACACTTCGGCCGCGTCGTCGAGCGATCGCGACCCGCAGCGTGTCGCCGCAGGCCACGAGGGTCCTGCCGGGGCGCGTCAATGGCTCGTTCGCGCCACGCGCGCGGACTTGCGCGCGCCCGCGGGCAGCGCCGCCCTGGCCAGGTCCGCGGCGCCGATCATGCCCGCCGCCTCGCCCAGCTGGGTGGTCCGGATACGGGCCAGTGGCCGGTGCCCCGCGCCGGTGACCGCGCGCGCGTATTCTTCGCGCGCCTCATCCAAGAACAGCGGCGCCGAACTGCTCACGCCGCCCGCGATGACCACCAGATCCGGATCGAAGATGTCGCTGACGAACGCGAGCCCGAGCCCGAGCCAGCGGGCGAAGTCGGCCATCACCCGCACCGCGAGCGGGTCACCGTCCTGCGCGGCGCCTGCGACCCGGCGTCCGGTCAGCGACCCCGGATCGCGTGCCACGTCCCTGGCCAGCACCGAACGCACCGGGTCGGTGGCCAGCAACTCGATCGCGGTATCGGCCAGCGCCGTTCCGCTGCAGTAGCGCTCCCAGCAGCCGCGCTTGCCGCACGGGCAGGGCCGCCCCTGCGGAACCACTTGCAGATGACCGAGTTCCGGCGCGACGCCGTGCGTGCCCCGATACAGCTGGCCGTCGATGAGCAGGGCGGCGCCGATGCCGGTGCCGATCGCGATGAGCACCACGTTGTGCCCGCCCGCCGCGGCGCCGAACCGGTACTCGGCCCACATCGCGGCGTTGGCGTCGTGCTCCAGGATCACCGGCAGCCCGAGGCGTTCGCTGAGCCGCTGCGCGACCGGGGCGTCCTGCCAGGGCAGGTGCGGGGCGAACCGGACGGTCGAACGGTCGCCGTTGATGAATCCGGCGACGGCCAGGCCCACCGCGCTGATCGGGTGCCTGCCGCACAGGTCGCGCACGGCACGGTCGAGCGCGTCCTCCAGTGCCCGCGCGGAGTGCGGCGTCGGCGCCTGGACGGTGTCGAGCACCTCGCCGTCGGCGTCGATCACAGAGGCGCGAATATTGGTGCCGCCGACGTCGATTCCGACGGTCAGCGGTCGTGCGCCGGCCATCTGGTGCGTCATACCTTGATCGTCACGGGGATGTCGACGTAGCGGGAGCCCTCCTGGTCCTGAACGTCCGCGCGCGGGCCGTGCCGATGCGGCGCACCGGTTTCCGGGTCGGCATCGGTCGGCATGACCGGCTCCACCGGCACCCCGGCCAGCGCCTCGCGCAGCACGGTGACGATCGCGGTGCTGTGCTCGGCGACCGCGGCCAGTACCTCGTGGTGCTCGCCGCGCACCAGCGCCGCGGCCGCGCACACCGGGCACCAGCTGCAACTGGACCACTCGACCTGTCCTTCGGCGGCGCGCCGTAACACTGGCTCGACGCGTTCCAGCACCGCCTCGGCCAGCAGTTTCAGTTCCTCCGTGAATTCGGCGATGCCGTCGGGCGCGGCGTGGCCGCCGGTCTCGTCGTCCACGGGCGGACGCGGATCACCCGTCATAGTCGTGGCTTTCGGACAGCGGCGACCAGACCCGCGGATCCGGCCGGAACCGCACCACCAGGTATCCGTCGTTCAGTTCGGCGCCGTCGACCGTGCACCGCCGCAATACCGGCGCCAGCCGCACCCGGCGCCGGACACCGTCCGCTCCCACGATCAAATCGTCCTCCACTCGGCCAAGGCGCAGCGTCGCGGCGTCGACCACCGGTAGGTGCATGCGTAGCGCGTACACCGACTGCAACCCGGTGCCGGATTCCCGTCGAACCACCGGTTCGCCGGAACTCGCGTCGACCTCCGTCTGATTGTCGCTCAGCATAAGCGCAGCGTCGCGCGTATTGCCCGCCGAGTCCACCGCGTACGACAGCACGGCCAGCGAATTCAGGCCGATCGGCTCGGCGCCGGTGTGCCGCGCGATCAGTACCGGGACGCCTGGCATCTTGCGCCGCAACTCGGCGATCACGTCCTCTTGTTCGCCGCGCCGGTCCGAATACCACTGCACCGCCGGATGTTCGGCTGCGGCCGCACCAGCGGGCGCAGCGAGATCGGGCAGCACCTTGTTCACCACCACGGCGTCCAGCCGCAGGCCCAGCAGCGCCGCCGCGGACCGCACCCGCCCGGATTCGGCCACCGCGACCTGCTCGGCGACCGTGACCAGCCGCGCCCCGGTGCGCCGGTGGTCGGCGAGCAGATCACGAACCTCGGTCACCGCCTTGACGATCCGTTCGACCGTGGCGGCGAGCACGGCGCGGCGCAGATCGGTGCCCGCGGCGCTCAGCGCCCGCGCGTGTGGCGGCCAGATCCGCTCCAGATAGCCCAGCAGCGTGTCCGGCGCGGTGACGATGCGCAGCATGTCCGCCGACGGCGGGCAGTCGACGACGATCAGGTCCCAGGTGTCCTCCGCGGCGAACTGGGTGATCTCCACCAGCATCAGCAGTTCCTGCACGCCGGGCAGCCCGGTCAGCTCCGCCGGGTCGAGTGCGGCGAGATCGACACCGTGCTGGTGGCCGCGACCCGCCGAGATCATCCGGACCACGTCGCGGAACCGGTCCTCGAGCAACGCGAGCGAATCCACCTCGATCACGTCCAGACCGGGCAGCACCGTCGCGATGCCGGTCACGGTGCCGGGATCGTGCGGGAAACGGAAGCCGAGCGCGTCGCCCAGCGAGTGCGCCTGATCGAGCGAGGCGACCAGCACGCGTCGGCCCGACCTGGCCTCTGCCATAGCGGTGGCACAGGCCAGCGTGGTCTTGCCTACCCCGCCTTTGCCGATGAACAGGTCGACCCGGGTCTCGTGCGCGATCAGCCTTCGACCCGTTTCTTCAGTTCCTTCAGCGCGGTATCGGTGATCACCTTTTCGGCCTTGCGCTTGAACATGCCGATCATCGGAATGTTCAAGTCGACGGTCAGCGTGTAGACGACCTCGGTGTTGCCATCGGGCAGATCCATCAGCTCGTAGGTGCCGTGCTGCGCTTTCTGCAGTTCACCGCTGAGCAGCGTCCAGCTCACCGCCTTGTGATCGGCCCGCCAGTCGTAGGACAGGACGTAGGTGTCCTTCACCACCCCGGTGTCCAGAACGAACCGCGCGGTCTCGGCCCGGCCGTCCGGCCGCTTCTGGAGCACCTCGACCGATTTCGCCGCCGCCACCCACTGCGGGTAGGACTCCAGGTCGGCGATGACGGCCATCACCTGCTGCGACGGAGCCTCGATGACGATCGATCTCTGGGTCCGGTCGGCCATGCGGACAGCGCTTCCTTTCAGCGTCGGTGCTGGGGCGTCAAGACAGGTGCGCGGGCGCCACACCGGCCGGGCGACCCGCCTCCAGCCGGGACTTCAGTTCGAACGACATGTTCTTGCCCGCGACGCGGCGCGCCCGGTTGGCCGCGGCGAGCTTGCCCGCGGGGAGCGCGGGCACCGGTTCGGCGTGCACGAAGTAGTGCAGGATCACGCCGTCGAGGGACGGTTCCAGCCACACTTCCATGGTTCCGGTCATGGCGCCGGTCACCGACCAGCGGATCCCCTTCTCGCCCCGGTCTTCCCGGACCTCCAGGACCAGGTCCGGCCACCACTGACGCCATTTGCCCGGACCCGCCAGCAGCTCGGCGACGGCTGCCCCCGATGCGGCGACGAAGGTCTGATCTGCGACCTGGATACTGCTCACTCCGCTGAGCGTAGTAGATGCGACGCGGATCACCGCAGCAGCTGCCGCAGGCGTGCGCCCAGGCTGTCCCAGCGCCACTGCTGCTCGACGAACGCCCGCCCCGCCGCGCCCATCCGCGCGGCCTCATCCCGATCGGACAGGATCTCCACCAGGGCGTCGGTGATCTGCTGCACGGAACGGCCGTCCACCACGCGACCGGTCTCGCCCTCGATGACGGTTTCCGGAGCACCACCGGAATTGCCAGCGACGACCGGAACGCCGGCCGCGGACGCCTCCAGGTAGACGATGCCCAGGCCCTCCACGTCCAGGCCCGCGCCCCTGGTGCGGCACGGCATCGCGAAGACGTCGGCCAGCGTGTGATGCGCCGCCAGCTCGCCGGACGGGACACGACCGGTGAACACCACGTCATCGGAGACGTCCGCGGCCACCGCCAGCGCGCGCAGTTTCTGCTCGAACGGGCCGCCGCCCGCGATCACCAGCACGGCTCCATCGACCCGCTCCCGGATATCGCGCATCGCGAGAATCAGCGCGTCCTGACCCTTGCGCGGAACAAGCCGGGACAGGCACAGAACGGTCGGGCGATCGCCAAGGCCGTAGCGTTCGCGCAACTCGGCTCGCGCCGCCGGATCCGGGCGGAACACCTCGGAGTCCACGCCGGGCGGCAGGTACTCCAGCGCCGCGTTCGGCCCGAACGCGGACGCGAACCGGCGGCGGGTGTAGCGGCTGACGTAGGTGACGACGTCAGTGTGCTCGCCGATGGCGCGCAGCGACTGCCTGGCGCCTGGCAGCATCGACCAGCCGACCTCGTGACCATGGGTGCTGGCCAGAATGCGCTCGGCGCCCGCACGACGCAGCGCCGCAGACATGAGCGCCAGCGGCGCCGCCGCGCCGAACCACACCGTGTCGCACTGCTCGCTGCGCAGCAGGCGCGCGGCGCGGCGCAGCACGAGCGGAGTCGGCAGCATCAGCGTGGTGGGATGGCGCACCACCTGGAACTTCTGCTTGGCATCGAACTTCAGATGGCTGTCGCCGCGCCACCGCGGGGCATAGACCACCAGGTCATCGGGCGGCAGCTGACCGGCCAACGCTTGCAGATACGACTGGATACCGCCCGGCCGCGGCGGGAAATCATTGGTAACCAGCAAAGTTCGGGCCATGCGGAACAAAATACTGTGTTTGATTTGCAGCGCCTGCGGCACTGTGTTGGTTTTGCCAGCGCCTGCGGCGCGGGGTGTTCGATCTCGCTGGCCTCGAAAGCGGGAGTCGGGCCGATGTGGTTGCGTGCGGTGGCAGTGGCTGCACCCGGGGTTTGCGGTGTTCGATGGGACGCGGACGGGTGTTGCCGCCCGGTGTTCTGTCGTGAGCGAGGCGCCTGGTCGGATGTGAGCCGGGCGCGAACAGGGATGCGCGGTCTGGCTGCGCTTGAATAAGGGGTTGCGCCGACAGTTGTGTGAGGCGCCACCGCGGGCACTGGGTGTGCTGCGGCTGGATGGCTGTGGCTGCATCGCGCAGCGTTACGGCGCTCGGTGCCGGACCGCAGGCCTGGGTGCGAGGGAACTGGCGATGGTCAGGTGGCCTGGGTTCGCAGCCAGGAGCGCCAGTCGGTGATGAAGTCGGTGCGGGTGGTGCCGAGAACATCGCGGAGGATGCGGTCTTCGGTGGCCGGGTTCTGCTCGGCCGCGGCGATGCGGTGGTAGAGCTGGACGAGGCGGGGCTGATCGTACTTCTCGGCGACGAAAGCGCAGATCGACCAGGCCTTCTCGTAGGCGAGCGCGGCGTTGGGGCCGGAGAATTCGGCGTCGGCGGGGAGATCGCCGGGGATGTCGCCCGCGTGAGCACGGGCGGTGACGGTGGGAGCGACGTCGGCGAAGCGACGGCCCTGTCCGTAGTTGGCGGTGTAGTCGGCGAAGCCCTCCAGCATCCACAGCGGTGCGCCGTCGACGGTGTCGGCGCGGGCGGCGATGTGGGTGAGTTCGTGACGCAGCAGGGTGGCCATGCCCGCCGGATCGAGGCGTCGGCCGGTGTCGGGTCCGAAGACCACGCGCTGGCCGGTGGGCTGGCTGCCGGGCGAGAACGGGTCGGCGATCGACGCGGCGGCGACCTCGGCGGGCACGAGGCTGCTCGCGCGAACCAGGCCCGCGAATTCGGACGGGGACGATGCCACGACCACCAGCGCCGACTGCGCCCAGCCGGTGCCCCACACGTCGGTCACCGCGGCGATGGCGGCGGGGAGTTCGCGCTCCAGGATGTCGATATCGGCCCGCTGGCCGGGATGGCCGACGACCAGGGACGGCCGACCCGCACCGGTCGGCACCTGGCGGACGACGACCGGCCCGAACGGTTCGACGATGCGCCGTACCTCGGCAAGCCGGGGATCGGCGGCCGTGGCCTGGCCCACGACATCGGTCGAACCCGGTTGGGCGGCACGCATTGCCGGCAGCACCGCGTTCGGCAGCATGAGCAGAGCAACACCCACACCGGTCAGCGCCACCACCACGGCGACGGTGAGACAGAACTCGAAGCGCCGCCGCGCCGACCCCCAATCGCGCAATCTCCGCATGCCGGTCATCGGCGCTCGCTCATGCCTGCGCCTCGCTGGCGCTCGGCTCCGGCACGAGCGAGTGCTCGGCTGTGTTCTCGGTTCGCTCGCTGGCGCTCGCTCATGCCTGCGCCTCGCTGGCGCTCGGCTCCGGCACGAGCGAGTGCTCGGCTGTGTCGATGGTTCGCTCGCTGGCGCTCGCTCACGGCGCCTAGTATCGCCGAGCCGAGTGGAACGGCGTCGAGCCCAGGGGGGCGACCGCGACGGGGACGCCGAAGGTGGAGGCGTGCAGCATGAGTCCGTTGCCCGCGTAGATGCCGACGTGTGAGGCGTCGGAGTAGAAGAAGACCACGTCGCCGGGCTGCATGTCCTTCTTGGCGACGGGTGTGCCGTACGCGGCTTGCTGGGAACTGGTGCGCGGCACGGTCTTGCCGACCTGTTTGAACGCCCACTGGACCAGGCCGGAGCAGTCGAACTGGCTCGAGCCGGTGGCGCCCCAGACGTACGGGTCGCCGACGCGGGTCAGCCCGGCGGCCAGCGCGCTGGTGCCGCTGCCGGGGACCAGGCCCTGCAGCAGGCTGTCGCGGTCGTAGCCGGGCGGGAACGGCGAGCCCGCCAGCGCCGACTTGTCCGAGGCCGACAGCGCGCTCCATGCCTGCACCACTTGGGCGGTCGCGTTGCCCAGGTCGTTGCGCTTCCGCTCCAGATCGCTGCGCACCGCCTCGGCCTTGTCCGCGGCCGCGCGGGCGGCGTCGGCGGCGGCGCGGGCGGTCGCTTCGGCCGCGGTCGCGGCGTCGGTGGCCTTCTTGTACCGGTCGAGAGTCCGGGAGGTCTGCGCGGTGACAACGTCCAGCGTGGACATCTGGTCGAGCAGTTGCTGCGGTGAGTCGCTCACCAGCACGGCGAACAGGCGGTTGGTGCGTGCGCCTTGGTAGGCGGCGATCGCGGTGCGGTCGATGACCGGCTGGTACCGGCGCACCTCGTCGCGGGCGCGGTCGACCATGTCGGTGCCGGCGGCCAGTTTGGCTTCGGCGTCGCGTTGGACGACGATTTTGGCGTCCAACTCCGTCTCGGCGTCCAGCGCTTGCTGATTGAGCTGCTCGGACTGGCGGGACAGGTCGATCATCCGCTGCACGGCTTCGGTGGCCGTCGCGGGAAGCGCGACCGGATCGGCTCCGGCGGGACCGCCGCCGTAGAGCCCCGTGGCGAGGATTCCGGCTGCGAGCGTCGCTCCCACCAGACGTTTCCTGCGCTGTCTCCGGTGATGTTCAGCCACGCCCGTGGTGCCCCGTTCTCTCGTGAAGCGATCTCTCGTGAAACCGACGCAGAGGCCTTCGTCGAACCCGCAGGTTTGGCAGGTGCGAACCCGGGGTATTCGGCGGAAGGTCTCGGTTAGGTTACGGAACGGCGTGTGTCGATGTCCAGTGGAGGACGGAATGATCACGCCATCCGCGCTGCGGTCGGGCCACGATGTGTGGTCCGACCAGCGGCCTTGTCAGAACCGGCGCGCACCGGTGACCGGCATCGAGGAGATCGGCGCGACTCGCACGGGCGTGCCGGAGGTGGATGCGTGCACGATGTTGCCGTCCCCGGCGTACAGGCCGGAGTGGCCGCCGCCGTAGAAGGAGACCAGGTCGCCCGGCTGTAGGGCGTCCAGCGACACCGGGGTGCCCGCGGCGAGCTGCGCGCCGCTGGTGCGCGGCAGCTCGACGCCCGCCTGCCGGTAGGACCACTGGACCAGGCCGGAGCAGTCGAACGCGTTGGGGCCCGCGGCGCCGTAGACGTAGGGGGAGCCCACCTTGCTCATGGCGGCGTCCAACGCGATCTCGCCCGCCGGCTTGGGGGCGGCGAAGGGCAGCGGAGCCGGACCCGGCAGCTCGAGACCCGGGACACCCGGCGGGACCGGGATCTCGTTGGGAACCTCGAAGGTTCCGACGCCGGGGATGGTCACCGGCTGGGCCGACGCGGGGGCGGCCGGCAGCAGGAACGCGCCGAGGGTGGCGGCGCCGACGGCCCCGGCGGCAACAGCGCGCTGGGCCTGACGCTTGACGGCGTTGGTCGTCATGATGCGGTACTCCCAATCTGCCCCACGACGCCGCACCCGGTGGTGCCGCGGACTTCGTCGTGCTCCGTGAGGTCTCAAAAAGGTTACGAACACATCACAGTGATTTGTAAAGAGGGCGGAATGCGAAAAGCCGACGTCCGGTGAATTCGCGGGCGAATGGGTGTGAGATGCGTCCCACGCAATCACGGAAAGATAACGACAGCGAAATGGTGGGGCGCGCCCGAGTGCGGGCGGTAGCGCGAGATGGGTGGATCACCCGGGGGCTCGAACCTCTTCATGGGGCCATTTGCCCAGGTGGTCCGGATGAAACAGGCGTAGACGGCAATACGGTGATGCATCCGTGCGCTGTGGTGCCGGAGTTGGCCGACACGCCCGGGGGCAGTCGGTCGTGCATCTCCCGACACGCTTCAATGTTTGATACAGCGGCATCCCATGTGTGATATGCATCACTTTTGGGCATTTCTAGATCATTTCCCGGGTATCGCCACCGAATCCGCACGGTGTTATTCGGACATTTCGTGCCGAGATCGCGGGCCCGTTGCCTGTCGGACCGTGGCCCTACGCTGCACGCCGTGTCCGACCCAGCGCCGCGCGCGACCGCCGCCAAGCAACTGGCCTTCGATGAACTCGACACGCCTCTATACGAGACCACCTTCGTGGTGGTCGACCTGGAGACCACCGGGACCAGCCCTGGTGCCGACGGCATCACCGAGATCGGCGCGGTCAAGGTGTGTGGCGGCGAGGTGCTCGGCGAGTTCGCCACACTGGTCAACCCTGGACGCGAGGTACCGCCCGCGGTCGTGCACGTCACGGGGATCACTACCGCGATGGTGTACGCCGCCCCGCGGATCGAGGCGGTGCTGCCGGGCTTCCTGGAATTCGCCGCCGGTGCGGTGCTCGTCGCGCACAACGCCCGCTTCGACATGGCTTTCCTGCGCGCCGCCGCGGTGCAGTGCGACATCCCATGGCCCGCGGCGCAGGTGTTGTGCACGGTGAAGCTCGCGCGGCGGGTGCTCGGCCGCGACGAAGCGCCCTCGGTACGGTTGAGCTCGCTGGCCCGTTTGCTCGGCGCCACCACCCAGCCGACCCATCGCGCCCTGCAGGACGCGCGTGCGACCGTTGACGTGCTGCACGCGCTGATCGGCCGCGTCGGCAACCAAGGCGTGCACAGCCTCACCGAGTTGCTCGACTACCTCCCCGACGTGACGCCCCGGCAGCGTTCCAAGCGTTTCCTCGCCGCCGACCTGCCCGCCGCCCCAGGGGTGTATCTGTTCCGTGGTCCTTCCGATGAAGTCCTCTATATAGGGACGGCCGTGAACTTGCGGCGCCGCGTCCGCAACTACTTCACCGGCTCGGAAACCAGAGGCCGGATGAAAGAGATGGTGTCGCTGGCGCTCCGGGTCGACCACGTGGTGTGCGCGCACGCGCTCGAGGCGGGAGTGCGGGAACTGCGGCTGCTGGTGGCGCACACTCCGCCGTACAACCGACGGTCGAAGTTCCCGAAACGGGCATGGTGGCTCACCCTGACCGACGAGCCGTTCCCGCGCTTCTCCGTGGTACGGGAACCGGCCAGGGACGCGCTCGGGCCGTTCAACTCCCGCAACGACGCCGCGGATCTCGGCGTGATCATCGCGGAGTTCACCGGCCTGCGCACCTGCACCGCCCGGCTGACCCGCGGCGCGGTCCACCAATGCCCGCCCGCGGTGGTCGGCGGCTGCCCGGCGGGCTCGGACGGGAGTTCGCTCGGGGCGGCGGACTATGCCCCCGCGCCCGCACTCGTACGCGCACTGTTCGCCGGACGCTCCGACGCGCCGCTGCGGGCCATGCTCGATCGAATCGAAAGCCACTCGCTCGCCGAGCATTTCGAGGCGGCGGCGCGGTTGCGTGACCGTGTCGTCCAGGTGGTGCGCGCGCTGCGTCGCACCCAGCGACTCGCCGCGGTCGCGCGAATCGCCGAGCTGATCGCCGCGCATCCGGACGGCAGCGGCGGTTGGGAGTTCGCGGTCATTCGATACGGGCGTCTCGCCGGTTCCGGTACCGCCCCGCGCGGAGTGCCGCCGATGCCGATCGTGGAACAGATCGTTTCCGCCGCCGAAACCGTCGTTCCGACAGGCAACTTCACCCACTTCGAGAATGCGCCCGCGGACGGAGAAGTCCCCGTGTCCGCACACCGCGGTCACGTCGAGCCGATCGCGGAATCCGACGCGACGGTCTCGGCCGAAGTCTCGGCCTCGGCCGGGTCGATACGGGATGCCGCCGATCCCGCTGAGGACGCTCCTCCGCTGCACGGCGCCTCGCCCGAAGAAGTCGCCGTGGTAGCGCGCTGGTTGGCGCGACCGGGGGTGCGGATTGTGCGGACCAGCGAGGGGTATCGCGAACCGATGTACGGCGCGGCGCGGTGGCTGGGCTGGGCGGTGCTGGCCGACGCGGCCGCGCGTGCCCAACCGGCCGAGCAGGTGTACCTCGACCGCTTAGGCTGAGCACCATGATTACCGCGATCGTCCTGATTCACGCCGATAACGGCCGCATCCCCGAGACCGCGCAGGCGGTCGCGGACACCGAAGGCGTCGCCGAGGTGTACTCCTGCGCGGGCGACGTGGACTTGATCGCGATCGTGCGGGTGCGCGATCACGAGCAGATCGCCGACGTGGTGACCGGCCGGATCGATAAGACGCCCGGTGTCCTGCGCACGATGACGCACATCGCGTTCAAGTCGTACTCGCGCGCCGAGGTGGAGGCGGGTTTCTCGCTGGGGGAGTAGCCCGGCCTGCTCAGTCTTCGATCTCGACGCTGTAGGCCGGGAACACGTTGCGCTCGCCGGGCCCGAGCATGTCGACCACGTCGCCGGAGCATTCGGGCGAATCGTAGATCCGTACGACGCCGTCTGTGTAGTTACGCACCTCCACGTCCGACCCGTCGCCGACGTGCAGGCAGCCGCTCGGTTCCCGATAGGTCGTGTCGTCGATGATCAGAACTCCCGCGGACGCCGCGGCGACGGGCGCGGCAGCGACGATGCCCGTCGCCGCGAGCACACCGATCAACGCCGAAACCGTGTATCGCATGTCTGTGCTCCTCGTCGGTCGGATCGACCGGCGCGGCGCCCGACGAGCTGAGCTATGCGCCGGATTGCGGGTGTGACCCTATCCGGCCCATCCACTCCGACCAGGGCAGTCGCTCGAGACGGCGTGTTCGACGCCGGCGCGGCGGAACGGGTTGCCACGGCCGACCGGCTCGGCGGACCGCCTCCTCGGTGACTTGCCGCGCCTTCGCCACCGCAGGCAGGGAGCAGCGTGCCGGGGGAGTCAGTTGTCGCCGAGCGTCTGCGTCAGTTTCGCCCAGCGCTCCAGCAGCGCGGCCGCCTTGCCGCTGTCGATCGCCTCGGCGGCGCGGTCGATGCCCGCGGCCAGCGCGTCGTGCAGGTCGGCGTCGGGATCGCCCACGCCACGCGACCAGTCGTAGGCGACGATCGCGGCAGCCGAATTGAGCAGCACCGCGTCGCGCACCGCCGCGCCGCCGCCGGCGAACACGTCGCGGGCCACGCCCGCGTTGACCTCGGCGTCGCCGCCGCGCAGCGCGTCCAGCTCCACGCGCGGGATGCCGATCCGAGTGGGATCGATGGTCGCCTGGCGGGTGCGGCCGCCGGAGACGATCCACGCGGTGGTGGTGTCGGAGGTGGTGATCTCGTCCAGACCGTCGTTGCCGCGCACCACCAGAGCGCTGGCGCCGCGTTCGGCGAACACGCCCGCGATCACCGGGAGCAGATCGGGGAACGCGCATCCGACCAGGCCCGCGCGCGGCTGCGCCGGGTTCGTCAGCGGCCCGAGCACATTGAAGACGGTGGGAATGCCGATCTGACGGCGCGCCGCTCCCGCGTATCGCAGCGCAGGATGGAAGACGGCCGCGAAACAGAACCCGATGCCGACCTCCCGCACACAGCGCGCCACCGCCTCGGGACCGAGCGTGAGCTTCACGCCCAGCGCCTCGAGCACGTCGGCGCCGCCGCTCTTGGATGACGCGGCCCGGTTGCCGTGCTTGACCACCGGTACGCCCGCGGCGGCCACCGCGATCGAGGACATGGTGGAGATGTTCACCGAGCCGGAGCGATCGCCGCCGGTGCCGACGATGTCGACCGCGTCACCGTCGATCGGCACCAGCCGGGCGTGGTCGAGCATGCCCGCGGCCAGACCGGTCAGCTCGGCGGGGGTGGGGCCCTTGATCTTCATGGCGACTCCGAAGGCGGCGATCTGCGCGGGGGTCGCGTTGTCGGACATGATCTCGTTCATCGCCCACGCCGTGTCGTCCGCCGCCAGGTCGCCACCGTCGGCGAGGGTCCCGAGCACCTGGGGCCAGCTGCGCACGCTCATTCCACACTTCTCCCGTCACACTGGTCTCGCGCACCAGTTTGTCCGCAAGCAGCCTAGGCCCACCACCGGTTTCCAGCGCAGCGAGATCGAGCATTCGCCGTGCGCGCCCGGAACGCGCGGCGCCGTAGGCGCTGCGAATCAAACCGAGCGTGGTTGCAGTGCGTCCCAGCCGTCGGCGTTGCCGTCGTGGCGCTGTGCGAGTCCGGCCATGCGCGAGCGCTCCTGTGCGCAATGCAGCGCGTCCAGCAGTTGGACCCGCTGCAGGATCACCGTTTCGAAAGCGTCGGTGCCCGGGCCGCCGACCCGCGGCGCGGGCGCGTATCCGTCCTGTGCGGCGATCGCGCAGACGGTCTCGACCTGCTGGGGCGGGATGCGCAGGTGATGGCGCAGCACCGCGGGCGCGTCCGGCGTCAGTCCGGTAGCGCGCGCCAGCGCCGTCGAACACGCCTCCGCGTCGTCGAAGCCGGCGGCGACCACCACCAGATCCGCTCGGTTCGGGTCCAGCTCCGCTCGCTGGTCCCGCCGGAACAGCCGTCGCCACAGCCGTGGTGCCACCTTCGCCTCCATCTCAGCTTTTCCTTACCCTCGCCTGTCATGCTGGCAGCGCTTTCCTCCGCCGGTGCGACCGGTTCGAGCAGCCGCGCACACCGCGTCGCCCTGGATCCGCGCCTGGTCGAGAGCCTGTCCTTCGCTGTCTTTTCCGACGCGAAGGAACGAGTTTCGTACCCGGGTACTCCTGTCGTACTACGACGAGTCATACTTACCCCCGTGACGACCGCAGTAGGGACCCCAGGATCGGCCATTACCCAGCGTGTGCATTCGCTGAACCGGCCCAACATGGTCAGCGTCGGTACCATCATCTGGCTGTCGAGCGAGCTGATGTTCTTCGCCGGCCTGTTCGCGATGTACTTCGTCGCGCGCGCGCAGGCGCACGGTCACTGGCCGCCGGAACCGACCGAGCTGAACCTGAAGCTCGCCGTGCCGGTCACGGCCGTGCTGGTCGCGTCGTCGTTCACCTGCCAGATGGGCGTGTTCGCCGCGGAGAAGGGCGACGTGTTCGGCCTGCGCCGCTGGTACGTCATCACCTTCCTGATGGGCGCGTTCTTCGTCGGCGGGCAGGGCTACGAGTACTACAACCTCGTCAACGAGGGCACGTCGATCGCGAGCAGCTCCTACGGCTCGGTGTTCTACATCACCACCGGCTTCCACGGTCTGCACGTCATCGGTGGTCTGATCGCGTTCCTGTTCCTGCTGGCGCGCACCAAGGTGAGCAAGTTCACCCCCGCGCAGGCCACCGCCGCGATCGTCGTCTCCTACTACTGGCACTTCGTCGACATCGTGTGGATCGGGTTGTTCGCCACGATCTACTTCGTCCGCTGAGCGTGGACGCCGCGCCGCCGAGCGGGCGCGGCGAGCCCCCAGATCTTTTGCACAAGTCGGTTCCGTCTACTCCAAAGGGACACAGATGAGTTCATCTCCCCCGTCAGCGCCAGAGCCCGCGAGCCCCGGGAACGGCCAGGCCAGCAAGACGCGCAGGCAGCGCCGCGTTCGCCGTCGCATCGCGGGCGGGCTTGCGCTGCTGGTGGGCCTCGTCGGAGCAGGCTTCCTGGCATCGGCCCTGACGCCGGACCCCCAGCGCGCGACCGCGAACGAGGACCAGTCCGCGCTGATCCGCGAGGGCAAGCAGCTCTACGACACCTCCTGCATCACCTGCCACGGCGCGAACCTGCAGGGTGTGGCCGACCGCGGTCCCAGCCTGATCGGTGTCGGCGAGGCCGCCGTCTACTTCCAGGTGTCCTCCGGTCGCATGCCGATGGCCCGCAACGAGGCCCAGGCGCAGCGCAAGCCCCCGAAGTTCGACGCCCACCAGACCGACGCTCTGAGCGCGTACGTGGCCGCCAACGGCGGAGGTCCGACGGTGGTCCGCGACGCCAACGGCGAGATCGCCCAGGAGTCGCTGCGCGGTGCGGACATCGCCCGCGGTTCGGAGCTGTTCCGGATGAACTGCGCGTCCTGCCACAACTTCACCGGACGCGGCGGCGCGCTGTCCTCCGGTAAGTTCGCGCCGCCGCTGGAACCCGCGAACGAGCAGCAGATCCTCGCCGCGATGCTCACCGGTCCGCAGAACATGCCGAAGTTCTCCGACCGTCAGCTGAGCCCGGAGGAGAAGCGCGACATCATCGCCTACGTCAAGAACTCGTCCGAGGAGCACAGCCCGGGTGGCTGGGATCTCGGTGGGTTCGGTCCCGCGACCGAGGGCCTGGCCATCTGGGTGGTCGGCATCACGCTCGTGGTCGGCGCCGCGATGTGGATCGGATCGAGGTCATGATGGATAAGGAGCGAGACGACATGGGCCGGCCGGATGAGGGCCAGGACGCGCAACCGTCGAAGGACCAGTCGGCGCACGCCACCCCGGCGGAGCCGACCGAGGCGGAACTCGACGCGATGTCGCGCGATGAACTGGTCAAACTTGGTACCGAGCGAGATGGCGTGGATGTCGCCTACCGTCGCGAACGTTTCCCGATCCCGGGCACCCGCGCGGAGAAGCGGGCCGAGCGCGCGGTGACCTTCTGGTTCGCGGTGTCCGGCATCGCGGCGGCCGCGCTGGTCGGTGTGTTCCTGTTCTGGCCGTGGGAGTTCAAGGCTAAGGAGGAAGAGGGCCACGGGCTCTACTCCCTGTTCACCCCGCTGATCGGCCTGACCTTCGGCATCTCGGTGCTGGTCATCGGCGTGGCGGTGGTGCTGATCCGCAAGTTGTTCATCCCCGCCGAGCTGTCCATCCAGGAGCGGCACGACGGCCCCTCGCCGGAAGTCGAGCGCCGCACCCTGGTGGCCGAGCTGCAGGACGCGCTGGATACCTCCACCCTCGGCCGCCGCAAGATGATCACCCGCACCGCGGGCGCCGGTGTCGGCGTGCTCGGTGTCGGCGCGCTGCTGGTGTTCGTCGGCGGCATGATCAAGAACCCGTGGGCCAAGGGCGACAAGTCGCCGCTGTGGGTCTCCGGCTGGACCCCGGACTACCCGGGCGAGACCATCTACATCCGCCGCGACACCGGTCGCCCGGACGACGTCGTGCTGGTGCGTCCGGAGGACCTGGACGCGGGCGCCATGGAGACGGTGTTCCCGTGGAAGGAGAAGTGGCGCGGCGACGAGCACGCCACGCTGGACTCGCTGCGCGGTATCCGCAACGCCGTCATGCTGATCCGCCTGCGCACCGAAGACGCGCAGAAGGCGATCAAGCGCAAGGGTCAGGAGAGCTTCAACTACGGCGACTACTTCGCCTACTCGAAGATCTGCACCCACCTCGGCTGCCCGACCTCGCTGTTCGAGCAGCAGACCAACCGGATCCTGTGCCCCTGCCACCAGTCGCAGTTCTCGGCGACCGAATGGGGCAAGCCGGTCTTCGGTCCCGCCGCTCGCGCGCTGCCGCAGCTGCCGATCACCGTCAACGCTGAGGGCTTCCTGGTCGCCAACGGCGACTTCATCGAGCCGCTCGGCCCGGCCTACTGGGAGCGCCGTTCATGAGTCCTTCTGTCGCAGCCCAAGCCAGCGAGGCGGACGAGCGGTACCGGGCCGCCGCCTTCATGAAGCGGTCGATCAACAAGGTCTTCCCGACGCATTGGTCGTTCCTGCTCGGTGAGATCGCGCTCTACAGCTTCATTATCCTGCTGCTGTCGGGTGTGTATCTGACCCTGTTCTTCGACCCGTCGATGAGTCACGTCGTCTATGACGGCGCGTACCAGCCGTTGCGTGGTGTGACGATGTCGCGGGCGTACGAGACGGCGCTGAACATCTCCTTCGAGGTGCGCGGCGGCCTGTTCGTCCGCCAGGTGCACCACTGGGCGGCGTTGCTCTTTGCGGCGTCGATCATCGTGCACCTGTTCCGGATCTTCTTCACCGGCGCGTTTCGCAAGCCGCGCGAGGCGAACTGGGTGATCGGTTCGCTGCTGCTGATCCTGGCGATGTTCGAAGGGTTCTTCGGCTACTCACTGCCGGATGACCTGCTCTCGGGCACCGGTCTGCGGGCGGCGTTCTCCGGCATCACGATCTCGATCCCGATCATTGGCACTTGGATGCACTGGTTGATGTTCGGCGGCGACTTCCCCGGCGACATCATCATCCCGCGCCTGTACATCGCGCACGTGCTGCTGTTCCCCGGCATCATCCTGGCGCTGATCGCCGCGCACGTGGCGTTGGTGTGGTACCAGAAGCACACTCAGTTCCCCGGCCCCGGCCGCACCGAGAACAACGTGGTCGGTGCCCGAATCGTGCCGGTGTTCGCCGCGGACCAGGGCGCGTTCTTCGCCTTCACCCTGGGCATCGTCGGCATCATGGGCGGCGTCTTCCAGATCAACCCGATCTGGAACCTGGGGCCGTACAACCCCTCGCAGGTGTCGGCGGGCTCGCAGCCGGACTTCTACATGATGTGGACCGACGGCATGGCGCGGCTGATGCCACCGTGGGAGCTGTACATCGGCAACTACACCGTGCCCGCGGTGTTCTGGGTCGCGCTGATCATGGGCCTCGTATTCACCGTGCTCATCGCCTACCCGTGGATCGAGAAACGGCTGACCGGCGACAGGGCCGCGCACCACAACCTGCTGCAGCGTCCGCGTGACGTGCCGGTCCGCACCGCGATCGGCGCGATGGCGATCGCGTTCTACGTGGTGCTGACGCTGTCCTGCGTCAACGACATCATCGCGCTGAAGTTCGACATCTCGCTGAACGCGACGACGTGGATCGGCCGCATCGGCCTGCTCGTCGCACCGCCGATCGCGTACTTCCTCACCTACCGGTTCTGCCTGGGCTTGCAGCGCAGCGACCGCGCGGTGCTCGAGCACGGCATCGAGACCGGTGTGATCAAGCGTCTGCCGCACGGTGAGTACATCGAGGTGCATCAGCCACTCGGCCCGGTGGACGAGCACGGTCACCCGATCCCGCTGGAATACCAGGGCGCCCCGGTCCCGAAGCGGATGAACCAGCTGGGTTCGGCCGGTCAGCCGGGCACCGGTAGCTTCCTGCGGCCGGACCCGCAGGAGGAAAGCGACCGGCACTTCGAGATCGAGCACGAGGAAGAGCACAAGCAGCTGAAGGTGCTGCAGAAGGCTCAGGAGGCGTCGAACGGCAAGCACAGCCACTGACCTCCAGCACGCGACGGCCCCGAGTCGAATCGACTCGGGGCCGTCGCGTGTCACGCCGGGGGTGTCACAGGTACGGCGCCGCGCGGCGGGCGGCTTCGATGGCGTCGAATTTGGCCAGGTTGTGCCTGGCGTCGGCCAGCGCGTCGTGGGCGTCCGGCGGGATCGGCGGGAGTTCGGGACGGCCGTGCGCCTCCCAGTGCTGGCGCAGCTCGTTCGTGTAGCGGGGTAGCGCGTTGGGCAGGTCCACCATGGAGCCCCAGAGCTGGCACAGCGCCACATGGTCGTAGGCGGCGACCCAGGCCCACAGCTCCGGCTGCACGCTCGGCCGGGGCACCAGAAAGGCGTACAGCTCGTCACGGATCTGCGCGCGGCTGCGCCACAGCGGTGAGGACGGCGACGGCAGCTGCGGCAGCACGAACTTGCGTACCCACGGTCCGGCACGGTCGGGATCGAATTCGGTGGACACCGCGTAGTACTCCCGGCCGTCCTCGCAGACGACGCCGATAGAAACCAAATCGATGGTCACGCCATCCTCGATGAATTCGCAGTCGTAGAAATATCTCAGCGAGATCGGTCTCTCCTCGGCTTCCAGGTGCCGTTGCGGCAGGTGAAGGGTTCCCAGCAAACCCTATGGTGACGGCTGATGGTCGCTCGCAAGGCCCCATACGGGGGAGATTTCCGACACCTTGGTGCGAGCTTCCACCACTAGCACCGGGTATCCGTGGAGGGCGAACGGTCCGTATTCTGAACTGGTGAACTGGACCGTCGACGTACCCATCGATCGCCTGCCGGAACTGCCGCCGCTGCCCGCCGAGCTGCGCAGACGGCTGGACGACGCGCTCGCGCGCCCCGCGCTGCAGCAACCGTCCTGGGATCCGGAACAGGCGGCCATGATGCGCACCGTACTGGAGAGCGTGCCGCCGATCTGCGTGCCCGCCGAAGTGGAGGAGCTCCGGTCCCAGCTGGCCGAGGTCGCCCGCGGCGAGGCTTTCCTCATGCAGGGCGGCGACTGCGCGGAAACCTTCGCCGACAACACCGAGCCGCACATTCGCGGCAACATCCGCACCCTGCTGCAGATGGCGGTCGTGCTCACCTACGGCGCGAGCCTGCCGGTGGTCAAGGTAGCGCGGATCGCGGGGCAATACGCCAAACCACGCTCCTCGGATCTCGATTCGCTCGGCCTCAAGTCCTACCGCGGCGACATGGTGAACGCGCTGGCCGCCGACGCGGCGCTGCGCGAGCACGACCCGTCGCGCCTGGTCCGCGCCTACGCCAACGCCAGCGCCGCGATGAACCTCGTGCGGGCGCTCACCGGCGCCGGCATGGCCGACCTGCACAAGGTGCACGACTGGAACCGCGACTTCGTCGCCAAGTCGCCCGCCGGCGCCCGGTACGAGGCGCTGGCCGAGGAGATCGACCGCGGCCTCGCGTTCATGACGGCGTGCCGGGTCAACGATCCCAGCCTGAAATCGGCGCGCATCTACGCCAGCCACGAGGCGCTGGTGCTGGACTACGAGCGCGCCATGCTGCGGCTGAGCGAGAACGCGATCGGCGAGCCGGTGCTCTACGACCTGTCCGCGCACTTCCTCTGGATCGGCGAGCGCACCCGCCAGCTCGACGGCGCGCATGTCGCGTTCGCGGAGCTGATCGCCAACCCGATCGGCCTGAAGATCGGCCCCTCCACCACGCCCGAGCAGGCCGTGGAATACGTCGAGCGGCTGGACCCGAACAATGAACCGGGCAGGCTGACCATTGTGGCCCGCATGGGCAATGCCAAAGTCCGCGACGTGCTGCCGCCCATCATCGAGAAGGTGCAGGCCACCGGCCACCAGGTGATCTGGCAGTGCGACCCGATGCACGGCAACACGCACGAG
Organism: Nocardia sp. NPDC051787; assembly: GCF_040681325.1. Taxonomy (NCBI): domain Bacteria; kingdom Bacillati; phylum Actinomycetota; class Actinomycetes; order Mycobacteriales; family Nocardiaceae; genus Nocardia; species Nocardia sp. NPDC051787. The sequence continues at coordinate 2,945 of NZ_JBFAYO010000036.1, read as the reverse complement.
TCGTCCACCGGGTTCAAGACCCGCCACTTCGACCGCATCGTCGACGAGGTGCAGGGCTTCTTCGAGGTGCACCACGCGCTCGGCACGCACCCCGGCGGGATCCACATCGAACTGACCGGCGAGGACGTCACCGAGTGCCTCGGCGGCGCCCAGGACATCTCCGATCTGGATCTGTCCGGCCGTTATGAGACCGCCTGCGATCCCCGGTTGAACACCCAGCAGTCGCTGGAGCTGGCCTTCCTGGTCGCGGAGATGCTGCGCTGAGTTTCGGCGCACCGTCGGCATGCGGTGCGCCGAGGTCACGGGAGCGCGACCAGTGACACGGTGCTACCGGGCTCGACGTTGGCGCCGATAGCGGGTGTTTGCGAAATGATCACCGACGAATCCGACCGGGTGAGCTGGCTGACCTGAACCTGCAAACCCAGGCTCGTCAGCCGCGCCCGGGCGTCACCGACGGTGGCGCCGAGCAGACTCGGCATCTTCAACGCGTTGGAGACCAGCAACACGACGCCGTCACCGGACTGAATGGTTGCTCCCGCACCGGGTTCGGTGCCGATGGCATGGTCGGCCTCGACACCGCGATCGAACCGACTCCGGTTCTCCCGCACCGTGATCCCGGCCGCGGTGAGGATCTTCACCGCCTCCGCGGTGGGGCGGCCACGCACGTCGGGCACCCGCACGGGTTGAGATCCCTTGCTGCGGAACACCTTCACCTGCGCTCCGAGCGGCAGCACGGTGCCGGGCCTCGGTTCCACTCTGGCGACGGTGCCTTTGGGCGCGGTACTGGATTCCTCCCCGGCGTCGACCGGCTGCAACCCGCCATCCCGGATCAACTGGTTGACATTCGACACCTGGTCACCGGGTTCGACGTCGGGCACCTTGGGTTTGCCGTTGGAGACCAGCACGGCGACCGTCGACCCCTTGGTGACCTTGGACCCGGCCGACGGGTCGCTGCCGACCACACCGCCCACCGGGATCGTGTCCGACGCCTTCTGCCGGACCTCGGTCTCGAACCCGGCCTCTTGGAGCGTGGCGATCGCCTTGTCGGTGCTCAACCCCGCGATCGGCGGAACCGGCGAATAGCGGCCGAAACCGAGCCACCAACCGCCGATGCCGACCAACAGGGTCAGGACCGCGACGATGGCCACCCACATCCACACGGTGCGCCGGGACCGGTTGAGTTCGTCGGCGTAGGGCGAATACGGCGGCGCGGGGTGGGCCTGGCGAACCGGCGGTTGGTCGTAGCCGTCCGTCCGGACGTAGCCGTCCGGGGGACCGTAGTCGACGCGGGGGCGCTGTGCGGTCACCACCTTGGTGTGCTGCACCGGTTGTGGTGGCTGCGGCGCACGCACCGACGCACCGGCGAGACCCTGGGGGCCATCGTGCTCCGGCTGAACGGCCCGGTAGCTGGCGCTGAGATGTTCGGCGGACTCCTGGGGCGCGGGCACCCGGTAGGCGGGCAGTTGCAGCGCCGTGGCGATCTGCCGCAGCGCGCCGGCCATCTCGTTCGCGTCCGCGAACCGGTGCGCGGGCTCCCGCGCGGTGGCCTTGGCGACCAACTCGTCGAACTCCGGCGGCACCCCGGAGATGAAACCACTCGGGCTCGGCACGTCGTTCTCGATGCGCTGGTAGGCCACCGACAGCGACGTGTCGCCGGTGAACGGCACACGACCGGTGAGCATTTCGAAGATCAGCAGGCCGAAGGAGTACACGTCGCTGCGCGAGTCGGCGGTGCCGCTGGTGACCTGCTCAGGCGAGAGGTAGGCGGCGGTGCCGAGAATGACGCTCGCCGAGGTGGTGTTCGCCGCGGCGACCGCGCGGACCAAGCCGAAATCGGCGATCTTCACCTCACCCGCATCGGAGATCAGCACGTTCTCCGGCTTGATGTCGCGGTGCACCAGCCCCGCCGCGTGCGCGACGCCGATCGCCGCCAGCACCGGCTCGGCGACCGCGCGTACCGCGTGCGGCGGCATCGGGCCGCGCTCGCGCAGCAGCTCGCGCAGGGTGCCGCCCTCGACCAGCTCCATGATCAGGAACGGGTGGTCGCCGTCGACGCCCTGGTCGTACACCGCGACCAGCGACGGATGCTTGAGTTTGGCGACCGCGCGCGCCTCGAACTCGAACCGGGACAGGAACTGCGGGTCACCAGCGAACTTCGGATCCATCACCTTGATGGCGACCGGCCGGTCCAGGCGGGTGTCGACCCCCCGGAAGACCATCGACATGCCGCCGCGGGCGATCGGCGCATCGATCCGATAGCGCCCTTCCAGCATCTGGCCGATCAAGTGACGTCCTCCGGCTTTCACAAAGCTCTCACCCCTCGCGCGATACCTGCGCCAAGTGATCAGCCGCTCCTTGCGGCCCTCACGATGGTATCGACTCCGGCCACACCGGGTGTCTCACGACCTGCGAGGCTGGACGGTCTACCGTTGTGCGGGTGAGTGCATTTCCCTGTAGTGAGGACGTCCTTCCCCAGTCGGTGACCCTGGTACCGCTGCCGGAGGTGGCCGACCGACTCGGGCTGGTGGTGACCCGGGTGCATCAGATGCTGCGCGATCACCAACTGATCGCCGTGCGCCGAAACGGCGTGGCGGGCATCCCCGAGCGCTTCTTCGACGACACCGGGGCGGTGGTGAAGCCACTGCCCGGTCTGATCACGGTGATGCGCGACGCCAAGTACACCGACGAAGAGATCCTGGAATGGATCTTCACCGAGGACGACAGCCTGCCCGGCAAACCGATCGACGCCCTGCACGGCCCGCTCGCCCGTGAGGTCCTGCGCCGAGCGGCAGCGGATCCGTTTTGATGTGCTGTGTTTGTTTTGCAGCGCCTGCGGCGCTGCGAACGGGCAATGCTCGGTCTCGCTGACACGAAAATAGTGGTGACCACAAGCTGGTGACGGCGTGCGGGGTCGGCCCGCCGTTGTTGTGGTGGGGTGCGGGGTC
>NZ_JBFAYO010000035.1:0-73356 GCF_040681325.1 Nocardia sp. NPDC051787 | reverse complement strand
ATGCCAACGCGAGCAGAGGATCTCGATCACAACCAGGCTGTTGAGGCCGCCGCGCAGCGACGCCGTCAACAACCCACTTTCAAAACAGTGGCTAGAGGAGTGCTCTAGACGCGGCTCGGCTATCCGCGGGCGTCCGCGTCGACGCTCGGTCGCGAGCAGGTGTCGTTGTGACAACGATCCGAAACAGCACCGCTCGATTGCCCGATAGAGGGCAGAGGGTGATGGTGCCGAAAGAGCCTGGCCCGTCCTGGCTTCGGACTAGCCTCACCGACAGGCTCAGGTGGAGGAAGCGACATGACCGCAGCAACCGTCATCCGCCCGCTGGCGCCGAGCGAGGCGATCTTCGCCAACAGCGAAGTCCTCGTCGGCTATTCGATCCGGGTGGCCGGTCGGCTGGACCTCACCGCGCTGTCGGCTGCGTTCGAGGCCGTGGTCCGTGCCAGGCCCATCCTCGCCGCCCGCCTGGAATCCGATGGGCACGGCGGACATCTGCTGCTCGAATCACCGGGCGCGCCGCCGGAGATCTCGGTCGCCGACGGCGATCCCGAACAGTTGCTCACCGGCGCCCAGTTGGATCAGCGCAGAACGCTCGGGGCGCTGTGCGTGGTGCGCGACGGCGACAAAGCGGGGATCACCTTGGTGACCCACCACAGCATCGCCGACGCCTATCATTCGCTGGCCGTGTTCGCCGAACTGTGGTCGTGCTACACCGATCTCGCCCGGGGCTGCCTGCCCGAGCTCGCGCCGCACGGATTCCCCCGGTCGGTGGAGGACCTGCTGCGCGAGCGCGGCGTCGAGAAGATCGATACGCCGGCGCTGCCGCCCCGCCCTGTCGGCGTCGCTCGAATCAACTGCGCCGACGATCCCGACTACCAACTGCCCCGCACGGCCCGCTGCAGGCTGACCCGGGAGCAGACCGCGGCGCTGGTCGAACTCGGGCACCGGGAGAAGACCACGATCAACGGCCTCGCCTCCGCCGCGATCCTGCTCACCGAGGCCGAACTGCGCGGGCTGCCGCTGACCGAGCTGAGCTACACCTACTCGGTCGACCTGCGCACCCGGGTGCGGCCGCCGATCGGCATGACCGAGGGGACCAACGTCCTCGGCTTCGCGAATTTCGTGCCGCCGCCCGGTGCGACGCTGGTCGGATTGGCCCGCGGCATCAGCGACGCGTTGCGCGCCGGGATCGGCTCGGGCATCGTGCAGCAGACGCCGCTGCACATCCCGGAGATCGCCGCAGGTCCTCCGCCGAGCGCGCCGGGAATCGTGCTCGCCACCAACTGGGGCCGGGTACGCAGGCCACGGGTGCCGGACGCGCTGCGGATCACCGATTTCCGATCGATCATGCTCGGCAAGCCGGACAAGACCGGACACCGGCTCCAGCAGCCGAGCGGCACGATCATCATCAGCACCTTCGACGACCGGCTGAGCATCGAGATCCACCATCCCGACGAGACCACCGCCGAACAACGGGTGCGCGTGCGATTGCTCGCCGCGCACCTGTCGACGTCGACCGAACTGACCTACCGCGATTCATGGCGCGCCCACGGTTTGACCGCGCTTCCAGTGACACTCGAAACCGACCGGCACGAAGGCTGAATTCCGGCGGCGCGGAGCGGCGGCAGGAAACTCGCTGAGAACGAGCACGCCCACAGAGCCCGAAACGCAACGTCAGGCGCGAGCGGCGGCGGTGCGGGCCAGCGTCTGCAACGGATCGGTCAGCACATCGGTGAATGCCAGTTCCGCGGCCCCGATCAGCGTCGCGTCGCCGCCGAGTGCGCTGGTGCGCAACCGGACCCGTTCGCGGACGGCCTGCAGACCGTTCACCGCCACCCGGCTGCGCACTTGCGCCGCGGAAGCGAGATAGATCTCGCGCAGCACGCCGCCGAAGACCACCATGGACGGATTGAAGATGTTGACCAGGTTGGCGACGCCGTAGCCGAGCCATTCACCGACCTGGTGCAGCGCGTCCCTGGCGGCCGCGTCGCCGTGCGCGGCGGCCTCGACGATCGCGTCGACCGCCGCCTGCCCCGGCGGATCGGTGCGTCCCGCCGCCGCGATCAACCCGAGTTCGCCCGCCTCGGCCTCGAAACAACCGCGGGAACCGCAGGCGCAGGGCCGCCCGCGCGGGTTCACGATCATGTGCCCGACCTCCCCGCAGTAACCGCCTTCGCCGCCGAGCAGCTCGCCGTTCATGATGATGCCGCCGCCGATGCCGACGTCGCCGTGCAGGTAGATCAGATTCGCCAGGCCTTCGCCCACCCCGCGTTCGCGTTCGGCCAGCGCCCCGAGGTTGGCGTTGTTGCCGACCGCGACCCGGAGCCCGAGCTCGAGTTCCTCGGTCATCTTCGCGCCGAACGCGACGTCCACCCAGCCGATGTTGGGCCCGTACCGGACGACGCCGTCCTCCTCCCGGACCATGCCGCAGAACGCGACGCCGACGCCGACGCAGACCGAATCCGCCGCGGCCGCATCGATCATCGCGCGGGCCATCCCGACCAGCGCGGCGATCACGTCATCCGGGTCGAAAGCGCCGCGGGGCCGGGCGGTCTCGCTGCGATCGAGCACCGTACCGCCCAGCCCGACCCGTGCGGCGGCGAGCCGGTCCGCGCCGACGTCCAGCGCGACGACGTACACGCGTCGCTCCCGCGGCCGCACCACCAGAGACGGCCTGCCCGCCCTGCCGGTCTGGCCGGGTAGCTCCTCGCTCACCAAACCCGCGGCGGCCAGGTCGGTGGTGAGGGCGAGGATGGTGCTGCGGTTCAACCCCATTCGCTCGGCGAGGATCGCACGCGACACCGCGCCGTCGCGGTGGACGTGCCGCAGCAGCGTGGCGAGGTTACGCGTGCGGATCTCCTCGGGGGAAGGTGCTGCTCGCATTCACCGGGCTTTCGTCGCGGGACAGGGGATCATCGATGCTGGAGTGCGCGCCTGCGGGAGAGCGCGTCCACTCCGGCGGCCAGAAGCAGCACGAATCCTGTCACAACGAATTTCGTGCCCGCGCTGTAGCCCATCAGCCCCATCCCGTTGTTGATCACCGCGACCACCGCCGCGCCGAGCACCGCGTCCAGCATCCGCCCGCGTCCGCCGAACAGGCTGGTACCGCCGATCACGGCCGCGCCGACCGCGGTGAGCAGCACGTCGCTACCACCGGTATTCGGATCGACGGAGTTCGCCCGCGAGGCCGCGATCAGTCCGCCGACCGCCGCCATCGTCGAACACAGCACGAAGGCGGTGATTTTCACGCGGTCCACCGCGATGCCGGCCCGCCGGGCGGCCTCCGCGTTCCCGCCGACCGCGTAGATGTGCCTGCCGAACGAGGTGCGGTCGAGCAGGAATGTCCACAGCAGCAACAGCGCGGCGATCAGCGGCACCACGATGGGCATCCCGGTCAGCGAATGCAGCTCCGGATTGCGGCTGCGCTCGCCGTTGAGCACCAGCACCGCCGCGCCCGCCACGATCGCCAGCACCGCGACGCGCACCGCCACCGCCGACGCCGTCGCACCGGTGAGCCCGAGTTTCGTGCGGGCCCGCAGCTTCCGGTACTGGACGATCGCGAATCCGGCCACGAGGACCGCGTACAGCGCCCAGCCCAGCAGCGGCGGCACGTTCTTGTTCGCGATGGCCACGATCGTCTCGTCGCGGATGGCGATATTGCGGCCGTTGTCCATGATCTTCAGGGCGACGCCCTGCAGGGCGAGGAACGCGGCCAATGTCACCACGAACGACGGAATGCCGATCTTCACCACGACCGTGCCGATCACGAGTCCGATCGCCACACCGGTGAGGAGGGAGGCCCCCACCGCCAGATACCAGGGCCATCCCTTGTCGGTGAGCAGCACGGCGAGCACAGCGGCGCAGACCCCGCTGGTGAACCCGGCCGACAGATCGATCTCGCCGAGCAACAGGACGAAGATCAAGCCCATCGCGATCACCGCGATCGCGGCGCCCTGGGTGAACAGATTGGCGAAGTTGGCCTCGGACATGAAGACCGGGCGCGCTGCCCAGAAGACCGCCGAGAGCACGACGAGTGCGATCACCGACGGCAGCGCGCCCATGTCGCCGCCGCGCACCCGCCCGACGTAACCGGTCACCAGGTCGGACACCGGCGCCACCGCCGGTCGCTGCTGGGTCGCTACCGCGTTCATCGGGTGACTCCACTCGCTTCGAGACCGAGCGCGCCGCTGCGGCCTGCCGTGATCAATTCGACGACCTGCGCGTGCGTCACGTCGGAGGTCCGGACCTGGGCCGCCATCCGGCCCAGGTAGAGCGCGGCGATCCGGTCGGACACCGCGAAGACGTCGTTCATGTTGTGCGAGATCAGCACCACCGCGAGGCCCTGGTCGGCGAGCCGGCGAACCAATTCGAGTACCTGCTGGGTCTGCGCGACGCCCAGCGCGGCGGTCGGCTCGTCGAGAATCACCACTCTGCTGTTCCACAGCACGGCTTTGGCGATGGCCACCGTCTGGCGCTGGCCGCCGGACAGGCTCGACACCTGCTGACGGACCGACTTGACGGTGCGCACCGACAAACTCGCCAACGTCTTCATGGCGAGTTCTTCCATTGTGTACTCGTCGAGGACCAGGCCGTGCGTGCGTTCCCGGCCGAGAAACATGTTCTGGACGATGTCCAGGTTGTCGCAGAGCGCGAGATCCTGGTAGACGATCTCGATGCCGAGCGCCGCCGCGTCGCGCGGATTGTGCACCTGCACCGGCCTGCCCTCGAACAGGAATTCGCCCGCGTCGATCGGGTGGGTGCCGCCGATACACTTGACCAGCGTGGACTTGCCCGCGCCGTTGTCGCCGACGAGCGCGGTGACCTCGCCGGGATAGGCGCTGAAGGCGACTTCGTGCAGGACGTGGACCGGGCCGAAACTCTTCTCTACTCCCCGTAATTCGATGACCGGCAGTTCGGGCATGGGGTAGCTCTCCTCCGAAAGGGGTGGGGCCCCTTCCGCTGTCCCCTCATCGAACCGCGGAAGGGGCGTTCGGTATCAGATCCCGTTGTCCGCACAGAGTTTCGCGAACTCGCCCGCACACAGCTCGGCTCTGGTGACGTAGCCGTCGGCCACCACGTCCTTGACGTTCTGCGCGTAGATCGGCTTCGGTTCCAGCAGCACGGAGGCAACGTCGGCGTTCGACTCCGGGTCGCGTACCGTGCCGTTGGTCGTCCCCTGCTCCCCCTTCGCGAGGGCGACAGCGAGTTTCGCGGTCGCCTCCGCCTCTTTCTGGATCGCTTTGTAGACGGTCATGCACTGATCGCCGGTGAGCACGTTCTGCAGGCCCTGTACGGTCGCGTCCTGCCCGCTGACCGGGACCTGGCCGTTGAGCTTCTGCTTCTTCAGCACCGCGATCGCGGCGTTGGCCAGTCCGTCGTTCGCGGCGACCACGCCCGCGATGTCCGGCCGCCCGGTGAGCATCTGCTCGAAGATGGTGCCCGCCGTGATGTTGTTCCATTCCGGGACGGCCTGATCCGGGCCCTTCAGGTATTGGCCCGCGTCGAACCTGGGCTTCAGCACGCCGTCGTAGCCGGTCTTCAGCAAGGTCGCGTTGTTGTCGGTGGGCCCGCCGTTCAGGTACGCGACCACCGGACGCACCGCGTTGCGGTCGGTGAGGCACTTCGCGACGCCCTCGCCGAGCAGGGTGCCGACTTTCACGTTGTCGAAGGACACGTAGTACTGCGCGCCGCCGCCGAGCGTCAGCCGGTCGTAGTCGATCACCGTGACGCCCTGTGCTTTCGCCTTCTGGATCACGGCCTTGCCGGTGCCGCTGTCCAGGTTGGTCATCACCAGCACCGAGGCACCGTTGGTGATCATCTGGTCGGCGATGGTCTGGAAGGCGTTCTTGTCGCCTTGGGCGTTCTGGATATCCGCCTTGACACCGGCGGCGTCGAACGCCTGCTGCAAGTACTTCCGGTCCGCCGTCTCCCAGCGTGCGGAAGTCTTGCTGTCCGGGAGGATCACGCCGATCTGCGCTTTCCCGGAATCCGCTGAGTCGTCGCCGCAAGCGGTGAGTGCGGCCATGAGCGCGACCGATAACGCCGCGGCGGTGACCATGCCCTTACGCATGAGTGGGCCTTTCATTCACCGGCCGGGAAATGCTCCGGCCGGTCGGAGTGGAGCGAATGTTGTTCACGGCAACATATCCGACTGTGACCCAGCGCACAACAGTCAATTTGTTGTCCGCCATAACAATCTCGACACACGCGCATTTGCGCAGGTGACCGTCGGTCCACGGGAGTGGCGAGTGGTCCAGGAACGGGCCCTTCCACCGACCGTGCCCACTGCCGCCGAGGGATCGGCCCGCACTGCGCGAATCGACAACTGGACGCCCGGCACATGGCCGAGTGGAACGGACCACCCAGGATCGGGCGCATAGTGGCGCGGCGGCACAGTACGCTTGACCGTGAATCATGGCGCGGCAGCGACAGACTGGGATCCGGGAGGGGAACAGTGAACACGCTCGAGCTCGACCCGGCGGCAGTGGCCGCCTACACCGCGATCGCGGACGCGGTATCCAAACAATTGGCGTCGGCGGCGGCGGTCGCCTCCGGCGCGGTGAATCCGGACCAGCTGGCATCCGATCTCGGGCTTGTCGGCGCGGAATTCGCGGCGCGGTTCTCCGCGGCCGTGTCCGAACACGCTCAGGCGCTGTCCACCGCGGGACAATTGGTCAGCGCCTACGGCCAGGTCCTGCGCGGTTACAGCGAGCAGGCACAGGGCGTCGACGCCGCCACGGCGGGCGCCATCACCCAGGCCGGGGAGGCACTGGCATGAGAAGCCTGATGGGACTGCGGAAACGCTCGCACGCCACCCAGCCCACGACCGAGACCCTCAGGACACCGAGCACCGAACCGGGCGTCGATCCGCCGATCATCGCCGCGCTGGTACGTCCACTGCTGACGTTGCGCTCCTCGCTCGGCAGCGGTGTCGGCGTACCGAATGCCGCTGCTAGCAGCGCGCTTTCGGCCGCCACCACGCAGACGGCCGACACCGAAGGTCCACACCGCGAAGGCTTGCACGCCTTGGAGTCGACGTGGACCTCACGAGGCGCCGACGCAGCGGTGCCCGCGCTGCGCACGACGCAAACCCAGATCGGCGACATCTCCGATCGCGGTCCCGCCTACCTGTCCGTCCTCTCCGACGCGCACGCGACCTCCGGGCGCGCGGCCCAGCGCGTCGACCAGATCATCGCGGAGTTCCGGCGCGACGCGCGCGAGATCCTGGACAACGCGAGCTCGGCGCCGGAGACCGACGCCGTCATCGCGCGCGCCACCCAGGCGCTGCGCGACGCCATCACCACGGTGACCGCGGCGCGCACCGAAATGACCGACCACACCAGAAGACTCGATGAAATGGGACCGCTCACGGTGACCGCGCCATCCGGCGTCGCACAGGGCGGGACCGTACAGCCCGGCACCACAGGGCAGTCCGTCCCCGGCACCAGCACACCGGCCACCACGCAGCCGATGGACCCGGCCATGGCCGCGCAACTCCAGTTGCAGCAGCAGCTCATCGCCGCGGGGGTGCAGCTGGGCAGCACGGCCATCAACGCGGGCGTCGATATCGGCACGCACATCATCGACAAGATCGCCGAGGTCGGCATGCACACCATCGACACCGTCGCGGCGTCGGCGGACAAGGCGATCCCGGAGCTGATCAACCCCGGCTCCACCACGAACTCCGGCACGAACAGCGACGAGTCGAGGAACTCTTCGAAGCTGTTCGACTTCGGCGGGTCGCAGGACAAGCCGTCCTCCAGTGGCAACAATTCGGTGATCTCGCCGAACAATTCCGCGCCCACCGCTCGATCGGACGCGCCGAAGCCGGAAAGCAGGCCCGCGCCCACCGGAGCACCACCCGCCTTCGACCAGCCCGCGCCCGCTGGCCGTCCGGACCACCCTGGCCATCCAGGTCAGACCGGCGGCATGGTGCTGCCACCGACGCCGCCTCCGGCCGGTAACGACCAGGAGCACAAGCCGCGCGACGGCCAGCTCGGCGTGACCATCCCCTCCGCCGTCACGGCGGTGGTGCCGGTGCTGGGCGAATTCGACGATGACACACCCTGACCGGGAGCATCCCGGTCAGAGCGCGGGCCACGGCAATCCGTTCGACACGGGTCTGCCGATGCTGCGCATTCCCGCGGCCAAGCCGTCGAAACGGCGTCGTCCGCACGGCCGCCGCAAGATGATGCGCCGGCGCGAACCGGAGTTCGCTGCCGGGGAGCCGCCGCGTGCGCCGGACAACGAGAGCACGCGGCCGCGCTTCGGTGAGTGGGAAGAATGGCTCGAACCGGTCGCACCCGCCGAACAGCAGCCGGAAATACCTGTCCCGCAGGAGTCCGGCGCGCCCGCCGAGCCGGAACCATCCAGCGCCGAACAGAGCAATGGCAAGGTGCCCGCGATCATCAATCGCTCCGGCATCCACCCTGGCACTCCGGTGCGCCATCCCCGGCGAAACGGGGATCAGCCGCGCGGCAACCGGTCGCTGACCGTACTGATCGTGCTCGGCATCGCGGTCGTCACCGTCTCGATCGGCCTGACCATCGTCTACGGTTCCGGCACGAAGACGCGCACGGCGGCGGCGACGTCACCCGCGCGTGCGCCCGATTCCGCTCACTTCACCTCGACGTCCACGACGTGGGCCAAGCCGCCGTGGGCCATCGCGACGCCCGGATGCGAGCAACGGCGCACACCCGACGTCGTCTCCGGCACCGACCCGGGCGGCACCGGCAACGGCCCAGATGCCATCCTCGCCTTCGAGTACGCCTATTACGCCGAGCGTTCCGGGTACCGAGCACGTGCGGTGGTCGCGCCGGACGCGGCGGTGTCGCCCGCCGAGCAGATCCAGCGCGGCATCAACCAGGTTCCGGCCGGCACCCGCTATTGCGTGCAGATCACCCGCGCGGCGGACAGTCCCGCCGGACAGGATCGGTGGGAAGTCCGGCTGACCCAGCAGTTTCCCGGCGAGGAGACGAACACCTTCACACAGTTCATCACCACCCGGACCGGCGCCGATCAAACCCTGATCACCGGCATCACCGCGGGCTGAAATATCTCGACGCCGGTCTGGCGAACGAGTTCTCCTGCCGTGGCGTCGTGCCCGCGAGGGCGCCAGCCCGCTCAGTGCGGGGTGAGTTTGACGACCGGGATCACCCGGTCCGTCTTCTCCTGGTACTCGGCGAAGCCGGGCATGACCTCGACCATGGCGGCATAGAGCCGGTCGCGCTCCGGTCCCTCGGTGATCCGGATCGCGGTCGCCCGCACCGTTTCGGTGCCGATTTCCAGGGTGACCTCGGGATTGGCGCGGATGTTGTGAAACCAGTCGGGGTTGGTAGGCGCGCCTGCCTTGGAGGCGATCACGACGATGTCGTCGCCGTCGCGGATGAAAGCGAGCGGGTTGGTGCGCGCAAGCCCGGACCTGGCGCCGGTCGTGGTGAGCAGGAGCAGCTCACGTCCCGCGAAAGGGCCGCCGACCTTGCCCTGGTTGGCGCGGAATTCTTCGATGATCCGGGTGTTCCAGTCCATGCCGGTTTCTCCTGGGTCGGGTGCCGATCGTGCGCGAGCCTACTCGGATCCACCCGGCCGGACACCGCACTGATGGGCGCTTTCGGACGTAGTCCGTCCTCAGCCCGCGCACGGCCGGAGCGAAGGCACAAGGGAACGCCTAACGGCGGCCCAACGGCGGCAGGGGGCACGATGGCGGGGTGCGGGTACTTGTGGTGGAAGACGAGAAATTGCTGGCCGACGCGATCGCCGACGGCCTGCGTCGGCACGCGATGGCGGTCGACGTCGTGTACGACGGCGCCGCGGCGATGGAGCGCGCGCAGGTCAACGACTACGACGTGGTGGTGCTCGATCGAGACCTTCCCGAGGTCTCCGGCGATTCGGTCTGCGGCACGTTGGCCGAGTCGAATGGTGCGACTCGGATTCTGATGCTGACCGCCGCAAGCGCCGTGGCCGAGCGGGTGGCGGGCCTGGGGCTGGGCGCCGACGACTATCTGACGAAGCCGTTCGCGTTCGCCGAGCTGGTCGCCCGCATCCAGGCACTGGGGCGGCGTGCGCGCAGCGCCGCTCCCCCGGTGCTGCAACGGTCCGGTATCCGGCTCGACCCGCATCGCTTCGCCGTGACCCGAGATGGCGAACCGGTATCGTTGTCGCGCAAGGAGTTCGCGGTGCTGGCCGAGTTGCTGCGCGCGGACGGCGGCGTGGTGTCGGCCGAGCAGCTCTTGGAGAAGGCGTGGGACGAGCACGTCGACCCGTTCACCGGCGTGGTGCGGTACACGATCATGAACGTGCGGCGGAAGCTGGGTGAGCCGCAGGTGATCGAGACCGAGCCCGGCGTGGGGTACCGGATCCGATGAGCGGGCGCACCATCCGGCTGCGGCTCACGCTGCTGTACGCGACGGCGTTCTTCCTCGCGGGCGCCGTGCTCATCGCGTTGATGTACTTCTATCTGAACCAGTCACTGGAGCGACGACCCGGAGCCGCGACGCACAAAGTAGTGCAGGAGTTTCTCGCCAACCGTGCCGAGCGGCCCCATACTGGGGTCTCCCCGGTGCTACACAAGATGCTGACCGAACAGGCCGAGGAGAATCGGCGAGACACGTTGCGCGCCATGCTGATGTGGTCACTGATCTCCCTGGGCGCGGTGGGGATCGCCGCGGGAGGCTTCGGCTGGTTGATGGCCGGACGCGCCCTGAATCCGTTGCAGCGGATCACCGCGACCGCGCGGCGGGTGGCCGACACCAGCCTGCACGAGCGCATCGCCCTCGACGGGCCGCAGGACGAAATCAAGGATCTCGCCGACACTTTCGACGCGATGCTGGAGCGCCTGGACCGTGCGTTCGACGGTCAGCGCCGGTTCGTCGCGAACGCCTCCCACGAACTACGCACGCCGCTGACCATCAACCGGACGTTGATCGAAGTGGCGCTGGACCATCCCGACGTCCCGGAATCCACCCGCAGGCTCGGCTCCACACTGCTCGAGGTCAACCACCGCCACGAACGGCTCATCGACGGCCTCTTGGTGCTGGCCACGACCGAACAGCGGCTGACCGAACACCGCCGTGCCGATCTCGCCGACATCGCCGCGGACGCGGTCGCCACGCACGCCGACCGGGTCGGCGTCCGGATCACCGCCGACCTCGAGCCTGCTCCCGTGGTCGGCGACCGGCTACTGCTGGAACGCCTCGCGCACAACCTGCTCGACAACGCCGTCCGTTACAACCTCCCCGAACACGGATGGGTCACCGTCCGTTCCCGCGCCGTCGGTGACCGTGCCGAACTCACCGTGGAGAACAGTGGCCCCTCGGTCCCGGCATTCGAAGTGGACGGGCTCTTCGAACCGTTCCGGAGGCTGACAACCTCCGAGCGGCTCGCCGACTCGGGCTCGCGCGGCGCCGGGCTGGGTTTGTCGATCGTGCGCTCGGTGACGCGGGCTCATGGCGGCACGGTCCGTGCGGTGGCGCGCCCGGACGGCGGACTCGAGGTGACGGTGAATCTCCCGCTCGCCCGGAGCTGAGACGGGCGAGTCCGGCACTTCGCCCGTCCTGTGCTCAGTAGTTGTGGCAGGTGTCGAGAATGACCCGCATCTTGTCCCGGTGCTCCTGCGCCCGCGGCGAATCCCGATGTTCCTCGAACTTGTGCTCGGCGTCCGGGTGCGTGTCCAGGAACTCCTTCGCCCGCTGCTTGCGCTGATCGACCGGCAGGCTGAGGAACTCTTGGAGCTTGGCCTTCCGGTCGGGGTGCGCGTCGAGCCGGGCGGCGAACTCCGGGAACTGGGCGTGCACGGCGGCATCGATCTGCGCGAAGCTGCACGTCGTCTCCAGCAGCCCGTGCCCCGGCTGCGCTGAGGCGGTCGCCGGAACCAGCAGCGCGCCCGCGGCGACCAAGCCGCCGAGTGCGACGGTTGCTCGGAGGAATCTCGTCATGTCGGATAACCCTTTCCGTTGAACGTCGGGCCACCGCGACGTGACCCGGCGCCTAGTCCATCAGGAAGGGCGTTCGGTCAGCGCTAGGAAACGGACACCGGCTGGCGGACCGCCGATTTCGGCGTCGCACTGAGCGTCTTGCCCAGGCCCGTGCGCAGGGTGGTGGTCGAATCGAGCAGATAGTTCTGCCGGACGCGCCACGGATGACGGTCGCCTTGGCGGGGGAACTCGCCGATCGAGCGCTGGATATAGCCGGAGGCAAGAGCCAGCAGCGGACGCTCGTCCAACCTGCCCCGCTCGGGCATCACGGCGGCATAGCCCTTGCGGTCCATGTGGCGCAGCACCTTGCAGACCAGCCGGGAGGTGAGATCGGCGCGCAACGTCCACGAGGCGTTGGTGTACCCGATGCACACGGCGAAATCGGGCACGCCGGTGTATTGGCCATCGCTACCCGAAATCCGTGCGCAATCGGCTCACCTGCTGCACCACGCGATTCCTGAAGGACGAAAAGCTCGTTGCCGAGCATTGCACGCCCAGCTGCAACCCGTGGGACCAGCGCCTGTGCGCCGTCCCCAACGCAGAATTCTTCACGGCGATGCCGGAGGCACGGCCGAGGTCGTCACCGATCCATCGACACCTTTGCACCAGTATGCTCTTCGGAATAGTCCAGCAGCACAACACTTTCGGGTGACAGGACGACAACGGTCCGGCGTCCGATTCGCCCGTTTCGGTAACGGTTGGCCAGAAAAGCCGCCGATCCATTCCCTCCTCGACGCCCGGTCTTTACCGTCGGATATCGGGTAGGTGTGCGCCGGAAGGGGGACCCATGGGCGAGCAGAAAGCCGGCACAGCCATCCCGGGGGTCATGGCGGAGCCGAGCGTCGGCGAGGCCGCGGCATGAGCCCCGATACCTGGTCCGGGCGCGTGGCGGACGCGCTGAGCCGCATCCCCGGACCGACCACGCGGCAGCAGTCGTTTCTCGCCGAAGCCCTGTCGGAGCCGGACCGGCGCCTACTCGTTCATCGAAACGTGGCGCATCCGCCGGACGACCACGCCCACGCGCTGCTGATCTGCGGCACAGGGCTTTTCGCATTGCGCTTCGCCGAGGACGTTCCTGCCGGGCTGGACGGAATCCGCCGCCATGCCGAGGCGAAGTTCGCCAAGCTGCAGTTCGGGCGCGAGAAGGTCGTCGCCCACGACGTGCAGATCGTGCTGCTCGTTCCCGGCGAGATCGGCGTCCGCGAGGACGGCAGGTTCGCCGTCGCCGGACCGGCCGAACTCGATCGGGTGATCCACGCACGGCATCGGCAGTTGCGGCCGAGCCGGGTGCAAGCGATCGCGAGCACGGTCGCCGACCAGGCCCCCGAGTACGACTTGGTGGAGATCGAGGAACCGCCGGACGAAGCCCCAACCCTGCTCGACCGGTCCGACGTCACCGCCGCACAGCGAGAGGCGGCACTGCACCGGCCGTTCCAGCACTGGATGACCTTCCTCGATCCGGACCAGGAGGCGCTGGTCTCCCGCAGGTACACCGGCCCCGCACGCTTGGCCGGTCCGGCAGGCACCGGCAAGACGGTGGTGGCGCTGCACCGCATGGCCAGGCAGGCGAAGCGATCCACCGGGCGTCAGCTGTACACGACCTTCGTCAAGACGCTGGCCAACTGTCAGGAAACCTACTTTCGCCAACTCGCGCCCGGGACCGAGGGACGTGTCCAGTTCGCCGGTTTGCATTCCTGGGCGATGGATTTCCTCGCGCGGCGGATCGCGCCGCCGAAGCTCGACCCGGTCGGCGCCGATCGCGTTTTCGCGCGAGTCTGGAAGCGGGCGAGAGCCGATTTCGAGGCCATGGAACCGCACGGCAGCTACTGGCGCGAGGAGATCGACCGCGTCATCAAAGGCCGCGAGATCAATGATCTCGACGTCTACCAGCGGGCGGAACGCTACGGACGCAATGGAATTCGCCTCGACGACGTCCAGCGCGCCGATGTGTGGCAGAAGCTCTACGTCCCGTACGTGCGCGAGATGCGCAAGCGGGGCATCTCCGACTACAGCGACGTCATCGCCATCGCGCTGGCCGAGATCCGCAACGAACCGCTCGCGCAACCGTACGAAGCGGTCGTGGTCGACGAGGTACAGGACATGACGCTGGCCGGGCTCCGGCTGGCGCACGCCATCGCCGGTGGGAACGGATCGAGTCCGCTGCTGCTGCTCGGCGACGGCCAGCAACAGGTGTACGCGGGCGGCTGGCGGATGGCCGACGCGGGCATCACCTTGCGCGGCCGTGGCGAGATCCTCCGGGTGAATTACCGCAATCGCCGTCGGATCTGGGAAAACGCGGCGGGGATCGACGCGGTGAACGCCCTCGGCGATTTCGACGGCGATTCCGGGGTGGCGCTACGTGACGCCGATGTCACACTGCCCGACGGCGCGGTGCAGATCTGGCGCGGACCCGATCCATACCTGGAGAGCGCACTGGTGACCGGCATTCGCGAGTGCGGCAGACCGCTGTCCGACATCGCGGTGCTGACCAGGACGAACTCGGAGGCCGACCGGCTCATCGGCGCGCTCGACGCGGTCGGCATCGCGACGCTGCCCCTGACGGAGTTCGACGGAAAACCATGCGCCGCCGTCAAAGTCGGAACCGTCCACCGCGCCAAGGGCCTCGACTTCGCGGCCGTCTTCCACCCGACCTGGTCCGGCGGCGCCCAACCGCCGACCGGCGCTGGCCGCGAACGAGCCGAGCTCGCCGAGCGCCAGAAGCTCGTGGCGATCACCAGGGCGCGCGACTACGCGTGGATCGGCGTGCGAGACGACCGCATGGAGACCGGCCGCGCCTGACGACGGCAGCCCTCGAATCCCTCCTGGGAAGGCGCGATTCGGCCGCTAGACTCTCCGGGATCGACTGGGAAGGGGGCCGCATGGACGCGGTTGTCAAGGAGGTCGCCGAGGAGGGCAAGCGCCTGATCGACCGTGCCTGGCTCGGCGAACTCAGCCGCGACCAAGCGGTGCACATGTTCGTCCAGGTCGGTGACGGCATGGTGCGCTACGAGACCGCGCTCATCATCATCGACGACGGTGTGCGGCGGCTGACCGTCAACGCGAGGCGGCTACGGATCCTGCGCTGGTGCACCCTGCTGGAGATTCCGGTGTTCGGCGCGTTCGCGGGGCTGGCCGTGCTGCTCGGCGACTACACCACCGCGGGGCTTTCGGTGTTGTTCCTGCTGATCCTGCAGGTCATCCACCGCGCGATGCTCCCGCATCCGCAAGCGGTCCCCCGCCAGCCGAAATAGCCGTCCGGGGGCGCATCCAACGCCTGGTTGACCGGCCACGGTGACATAGTCTGCGTTCATGGACGGCACGATCGGCAAACCCGGCCCCCATCCGCACGAGCCACACGAGGTCGGTTTCGCGTCCAAGCTGAACTGGTTGCGCGCGGGGGTGCTCGGCGCCAATGACGGCATCGTGTCCACCGCGGGCCTGGTCGTCGGCGTCGCCGCGGCCACGACCGACACGGCGGCGCTGTTCACCGCGGGTATCGCGGGCCTGTCCGCCGGAGCGATCTCGATGGCGGTGGGCGAATACGTCTCCGTCAGCACCCAGCGCGATTCGGAGCGTGCCCTGCTGGCCAGAGAACGCACGGAGCTGCGCGAGGAGCCGGACTACGAGTTGGCCGAACTCGCCGGGATCTACCGAGCCAAGGGCCTCACGGCGGAGACTGCGCGCAAGGTCGCCGAAGAACTCACCGCGCACGACGCGTTCACCGCGCACGCCGAAGCCGAACTCGGCCTCAACCCAGCCGAATTGACCAATCCCTGGCAGGCGGCGTTCTCCTCGGCGGTGTCCTTCATCCTCGGCGCGTTGCTTCCACTGCTGGCCATCCTGCTGCCGCCGGTCACCGCACGCATCCCGGTCACGTTCGCGGCCGTGCTGGCGGCACTCGCGCTCACCGGTTCGGTCAGTGCCCGGCTGGGCGGAAGCGCGCGCGGACGTGCGGTGATCCGGGTGGTGCTCGGCGGCGCGCTGGCCATGGGAGTCACCTACGGCATCGGACAGCTCGCCGACGTGGGCGGAATCTGATCCGGTGCCACGCGGAGGCTCACCGCCTCCGCGTGGCACCGGCCGATCCCGGCTCAGCGCCGGAACGCGTCCCGTAGCTTGTCCGCGGCACGCTCCAGGTTGCCGCGAACCTGCTCACGACGCCCCGTGGCCTCCAACCGGGAGTTCCCCGTCGTCCTGCCGAGAATTTTCCGCACCCTGCCGCGGGTGGCCCGCGCTCGGTGCGCTAGGCGATCTTCGAACTTCATGACCATTCCTTGGGTGCCGCGGCCGCTAGTAGTACCAACGGCGGCCACCGACCGGACGGCCCACCGAGCCCGCGACCAGCAGCACGAGACCGATGATCAGCACGATGATGCCCGCGGTGGTGAGCAGTGGAATTCCGAGCAGCCAGCCGAGGACCAGGAGGATGAGGCCGAGAATAATCATTGCCGTATTTCCTTTTCTCGATAATTATTTCGCGGTCAACGGTTTCGAGGTGGAAGCCGTCGCCCCGCGCTCGCCCCGCGCGGGGGTGTGCAGCCACCGCCGCCACGCCGGCTCGCGGGCGGCCTGGTCACCTGCCTCAGGAGTGCCTGCCGCGAGATCGCGCCGTACCGCCGCCATCTCGCGACGAGACTGCCTGAGTTCACGACGTGCCGCCGCGCCGCGCCGGGTGACCCGCCAGGCGCCGGATAGCACGAGCGCCAGGCCGAGCATCCCGATGGCGCCCAGCACGATCCCGTAAGCGAACAGCGCTCCGGTGGAGCCGTGGAACTGGTAGTCGAATACCGCGAATTGCTGGACGTCGCCGGTGTTGCCGACCACTGCGGCAACCCCGATAATCACCGCTGCGATCAAGACGACTAGCCCGATGATGATGATCATGACAATCCCTGTTGCCTCGATTCGTTATGACAACTCGGCTATTCCCGCGGCCGGGGCGATCAAACCGAGCAAAACGGACTGTTTGCATCCGGCAAATCGGTCAATGCGAAACGCATGACGTACACGATTACTTTGCACAATGTGACCCGGGAGTCCGCGTCGGCGATCGAAGCGACACTGCGCGGCGTCAACGGTATCGATTCGGTCGACATCGACGTGCCGTCCGAGCGTGCCCTGGTGAACTCCACCCTCACCTACGGCGAAGTCCTCGACGCCATCCGGCAGACCGGAGCCGCCGCCTCCTGATCCGGTCCGCGCGGGCCACGGGCCGGAATGCGTGGACCCGGACGCCGCGCGCGGCTGGTCCGCGGGCAGTCCACGCACCACGGGCATGCATCGCGGGCCGTGCGGGATGATGACCGGGTGACGGACGTGTTCGACTCCGACTTCGCGCGGGACCCATGGCCAACACTCGATCGGTTGCGCACCGCGGGCGGCGTGCACCGAATCCGAACACCCGACGGTCCCCCGGCCTGGTTGGTAACCCGATACCGCGACGTGCGCGCCGGACTACTGGATCACCGGCTGTCCACCCGGGTCCACTACGCGAACGCGGAAGACTATCGCGGCTTCACCGTGCCGCCGCCGCTGGACAACCTCCTCAATGCCGCCCCGGCCGACCACGCGCGGTTGCGCGGTCTGGTGACTGCCGAGCTGTCGCCGCGGCGTCTGGCGGAGTGGACCGAGCTGGCTCCCGGCCTGGTGAATTCGCTACTGCGCGAGGTGGATCCGGGCGAGCCGATCGATTTCGTCGCGCGCCTCGCCGTGCCGCTGCCCGCGGCGGTACTCGGAGAACTGCTCGGTCTCGACGAGCCGACCCGGAAACGCCTGCTGGGCTGGGCGAATTCGACGCTGCTGCCCTCGGCGTCGCCCCCGCGCGCCCGCGACACGCTGACCACGATGCTGGCGATCATCACCGACGCCACCGCACACGCCCGTACGCACCGCCCGGACACGGTGCTGGGTCGATTGGTGACCGCCCACGCCGACGACGGGTCTCCGAGCGCCGACGAATTGGCCGGACTGCTGTTCTACCTGCTTTTCGTCTGGTACGAGGTGCTGGTCGATCTGGTCGCCGGTTCGGTGCTCGCCTTGCTCGGCCGCCCGGATCAGCGAGAGCTGCTGCGCGCGATGCCGGACAAGCAGGCCGCCGTGGACGAGCTGCTGCGCTATCTGTCGCCGCAAGTGCTCGCCGGGCCGCGTTTCGCGACGACCGAGCTGACCATAGGCGAGACCACCGTACAGCCGGGGCAGACCGTGCTGCTGTGCCTCGCCTCCGCCAATCATGATCCCGAAATCTTCGCCAAGCCTGAGGAGTTGGATCTGACCAGGGACCGCGGCGCGCAGCTCGCACTCGGTTACGGCATGCACGCCTGCTTGGGCAACGCACTGGTGCACACGCTGACCGCGGCGGTGCTGGACCACGTCCTGACCCGGTGGCCGGATTCGGTGCTGCTGGTGGACGAGCGGGATATCGTCTGGCGGTCCGGCTTTCGGCATCGCGGACCGCTCGCGCTGCCGATGAAGCTCCGTTGAGATGGGGCGAGCGACGATGATCGCCCCACCTGCTGCCGCCCTCGCGAGCCGGGCCTCTCGCGGTCACCCGAATCGTCCCCGCAGGCGCGGAGAGCACCGCGACCAGTGCGGAGACGGGCACGGCCTTCGTGGCGACCACACCGGCATGCGCTGGCGGAGCACGGACGAGTATGATCTACGACACACACCCTGTCAACTACAGGAGACACGCTGACCATGGGGGAGGATCCACACCCGTTCACCCGGGCTCTCAACACGCTGATCAATGGAATGCACCCGCCCGCAAGCAAAGACGGACGACTCCTGGAGATCACCCACCGAGCGCTGGCCGAGGATATCCACCGCACCACCGGTGCGCGCCTTTCCGCGAACTACCTCTGGAAGCTGCGCACCGGGCAGGCGGTGAACCCGTCCTACGAGACGCTGGAGGTGTTCCGCGGCTACTTCGGGCTCGACAGCCTCGACCCGTTCACCGATCCGCAGCTGGCCGCGGCGCGGGGCAGCGAATTGGCATTGATCAACGCGCTCAAGGGAAATGCCGAACACGAGGTGCTGGAGCTGGTGCTGCGCGACGGGCTGCAACACGGTACGGTCCGCGCGGAGTCGGTGCTGGCGATGCTGGACATCCTGCGGCGCATCGAGAACGAAGACGGCGAGTGAGCGATGCGGATCGCGGCGTGGAGCGAGGACGGAGGTGACCAGCCGGTGCTGGATCGTCGATGGCTGCGGCGCGAACTGCGCGGCCTCGAACTGCCCGGCCGGTTCACCGTCGGCGAGCTCGCCGAGGCGGTGGCCGCGCGCCGCGCCCGGCCACTGCGGCTGCGCGCGGAAAGCTTCCCCGTGACCGGCCTCACCGGCGGCCTGTTGGTCACCGAAACGATCGATTTCATTGCCTACCAGCGCAATACCTCGAAGGTGCACCAGGACCACATCGTCTGTCACGAGCTCGGCCATCTGCTGGCCGGGCATCACGCCGTGGACGTGCGCGGCGCGGAAGCGGTGCGGCTGCTCGCCCCGAATATCGACCCGGCGGTCGTGCGGCGCATGCTGGGCCGCACCAGCTACGCCCAGCCGCAGGAGCAAGAGGCGGAGGACATCGCGAATATGCTGATGGCCCACCACATCACGCACTGGACCGCGCGGGAGGAGTGGGTGCTGCCCGACTCCGCGCCCGTCGCCGCGCGCCGGCTGCTGGACGCGCTCGGTCCGGGACAGGGCTGAGCCGATGTGGTTCGCGGCGGTGTACGGCGGCATCGGCGCCTTCGCGTTCGCGGCGTTCGTATGGCGCGTCGGTCTCGCCCTTCGCAGCCCCGATAATCCCGCACGCTGGGCCGTCGCGTTCGCGATTCTCGCGGCGGGCATCGGGTTCGAAGCCGCTGTGCCGCAGACTTATACCTGGCTGGGAGACGTTTCCGGCATCCCGAATCTGGCTTCGCTCGTCGTGTACGGCGCCATCGCGACCGCGGTGCTCGCCCAGATCGTTTGGACCGGGTTCATGGTGGCGCCCCAGGAGCCGGACAATCGTGCCGGGCGGCGCATCCTCGCGCTGCCGTTGCTCATGCTCGCCGTGCTGACGCTGCTGTTCACGGTGGCGCCGGTGCACGATGAAAGTCATCCCACCGACTTCGATGATCATTACGCGAAGGTCCCGCTCGCGGTGGCGTTCCTCGGCGTCTATCTCACCGTGTACTCCGCGGCGCTGATCCGGATCATTCTGCTGTGCCGCAGGTGGATCGGCGAGGTCGACCGAATCTGGTTGCGGCGCGGCCTGCGGCTGCTCGCGGTGGGCAGCACGATCGCGCTGGGCTACAGCGTGGGCAAGGTGATCGCGATCGTCGCGGCGTGGTTCGGCATCGGGCTGCGCCGCCTCAACACCGACATCGCGCCCGCGTTCGCCAGTCTCGGCGCGACCGTCATGCTGGTCGGCTACCTGTGCCCCTCGCTGGCGCCCTGGCTGCTGCATACCGTCGCGCGACTGCGGGCGCTGCCGCGGCTGCGTCCGCTGTGGCTGGCGCTGCACGAGGTTGCCCCCGAGCTGGCGCACACGTCGTCCCGGCGTCGTCCGGCCGCGCGGGACCGGGTGTACCGCAGGGTGATCGAGATTCGCGACTGGCTGCTGCGCCTGCAGCCGCATCTGACCGCCGAGGCGACCGCGGTCGCCGAGCGACTCGCGACCGAACTGGCGGTCCCGGAGCGCGCACGGCCTGCCGCGATCGAAGCCGCACGCATCGCCGCCGCGCTGCGGGCCTACCGGCTGGGTCTGCCACCCACTCTCGACGACGAATCCTTCACCGAGCCGCACCAGTCCACGCTGGCCGGCGAGCTGGCGTGGCTGGTCGAGGTCGCCGTCCAATTCGACACCGCACCGCTGGTGCCCGCCACGCTGGCCGCGCTGGAAACCGGGGCGGCCGAGGTCAATACCGGCGGCTCGGCACCCGCGCACGACGGATCGGCACCACCGTCCACCACGTGACACACCACCACGCCCATTCGAGCGGACCGTAGTCGACAAACCGCAGCCATACGGCGCTGAACAGCGCCTGCCCCAGCATGATCGCGACCGCCGAACCCAGCAGCGCCGCATAGTCGGCGGAGCCGGACAACCCGAGGCGCGGTTCGGCGAGCAGGATCAGCGCCGTAGCGCCGACGTAGTTGGTCAGTGCCATCCGGCCCAGCGGCTGAAGCATCTCCGACAGCACCTGTCCCGGTTCGATGCGCAGCAGCAGCAGAAATCCGGCCAGGTACGCAAGCGCGCCGAGCAGACCCGCCACCGCCGCGGCGGGGGTCGACCACAAATCCAGATACGGGGTCCGGTACTCCCACCTGCCCGCCACCACCGCGGCGGGCAGCGCGAGAACGAAAACCACACCGATCTGCCAACCCCGCTCGCCCAGGGTCTCGACGATTCCTGCGCGGGCGACGGCCAGGCCGAGCAGGAACAACCCGGGCACCAAAGCCAGGTCGCCACCGAGGGCCACCGCCACGCCGGCGGTGCCTGCCAGGCCTGCGATCAGGACCACCCAATTCGGCAGTACAGCCGCTGGCAGCAGGATCGCCAACCCGACCAGCGCATACGGCAGCAGCGCCTCCCCCGGCAGGAACTGCTGATGGATCAGGCCGATGACGCCGAGCGCGACCAAATGGCGAACCAGGACCAGTCGCGGACGCTCGCTCCGCTCGGCCGCGTGGTCCAGCAGCAAGGCGAAGCCGAGCCCGAACACGAACGAGAAGATCGGCAGGAACCGTCCTTCGAACACCACCGTCAGCGCATGCCCGACCGGAATCACCATGCCCGTCTCGTCCGTCGCGGCCATGCCCGCGATCTGCCGGATGGTCACCACCAGCATCCCGCACAGCGCGAAACCCCGTACCGCGTCCAACTCGGGGATGCGTAGCGGGCCTGCGGCGTTGTGCATGGATCTCACGGTATCGAGCAGCGGCGCCCGCGCCGGGATCTCGCGAGGAGATGTCGCCCACATTACTTAACGCACGAACTATTTGTGGATTAACTTGAACGGCGGACGAGGAGGACCGATGGAGACCGAGATCGACGATCCGCTGCGGTTGGACCGGCAGGTGTGCTTCGCACTGGCGGTGGCCAATCGGGCGGTGCTGGCCGTCTACCGACCCCTGCTGGAGCCGCTGGGGCTCACACACCCGCAGTATCTGGTGATGCTCGCGCTCTGGGGCGAGGGGCCGATGTCGGTCAAGGCGATCGCCGAAACCATCCAGCTCGACTCCCCCACTCTGTCGCCGCTGCTCAAGCGCTTGGAAAGCGCCGGGCTGATCACCCGCGAACGAGACAGCCGGGACGAACGCAACCTCGTGGTGAACCTGACCGAGGCCGGAGCCGCCCTGCGCGAGCAGGCCGAGCGGATCCCACCCGCCGTCGTGCAACGGCTCGGGGTGACCTTGGCCGATCTCGAAGAGCTCCGCGAAGTGCTCACCCGGGTGAACGAGGCGGCCCGCCGGTCCGTGCTCGCCACGCCCGGCGACTCGCCCGCCACCGCCGACCGAGGAGTCCGGGCATGACCCGGGAACAGCGCCGCCCCAATCCGGTCCAATGGATCGGCTACGCGTTCGGACGCCGCCTGCCCGACTCGATGCGCGAATGGGTGCGCGACGACCTGACCGGCCGGTACGCCGCCATCCGGCACGTCGTGCGCGGGCTCGTGCCGTTCACACCGCTGTTCGCCGCGTTCCTGCTCTTCCCCGGCGAACTCTGGCTGCGGGGCGCGATGGTCTTGCTCGCGCTGCTGCTCGCCCTGTTCTACACCATCGCGTACATGCCGATGAATCGCGCGCACCGCCTCGCGAAACACGGATTGCCCGCGGACCTGGAGAACCCGCAGCGGGCCCAGCGCCGCGCGCTGGAGCGCGCCGAGTACACGGCCCGACATCCGCATTGAGCATCGGTTCGTAGCGAGCACCAGGCGTGCGAATGTGTGGCGCGCCTTGCCCATCAGGGATTGGCGGCAAGGAATTCGAGGCAACGGGTCGCCCGCGGCCCAGTGCGCCCTTGGTACGGGCAACGGAAACCACCCTCCCGCCTGCGATTTCGCGCGACTGCGGCAAGGTGCGACCGCCGACCTCTCGCAAGTGGAGCCCGAGATGGTAGCGCCGAAGCGATGTCGTGACCGAAGAACATCCGGTAAGGAATCGACCCCGCGCCGGTCGATAGGTGAGAATTTGGCGGTGCGGACCCAGTTCACTGCCGAGCTCATCGCGTTGACGAAGGATTTGACGCTGATGTGCACGCTCGCCCACGACGCCGTCGAGCGTGTCACCGACGCGCTCGTCGACGCCGACCTCACCGCCACCTACGAGGTCTTCGCGCTCGACGAGCAGCTGCAGAAGATGTACGGCGCGTGCGAGGCGCGCACCGTGGTGCTGTTGGCATTGCAGGCGCCCGTCGCCCGCGACCTCCGGCATGTGGTGACCGCGATCCAGATCGCGGGTGAACTATCCCGGATCGGATGGCTGGCCAGCCGGGTCGCCGACCAGATATACCAGCGCCACCCCGGACACGTTGCTCCGCGATCGATTCTGGACATCCTCGCCGCGATGGGAAAGCTGGCGGCCGAGCACACGGCATTGGCAGGGCGGGCGGTCGCCGGTCACCAACCGCTGTCCGACGAGACGCCCGCCGCACCATCTATGGAAACGCTTCACCAGCAATTGCATTCGGCCCTGCGCGACCCCGCGTCCCAGCCGCCCATCGATATGGCGATCGACAACGCACTGCTCGGGCACCACTTGGAACGCTGCGTCGATCACACCGCACGCATTGATCGGCTGATCCGCTTCCTCGACACCGGCGTTCCCCCGACCGCCCAGCCCAGCGACGACGAGTGAGCCCAGGTCCGAGTGCCTCGACCACGATGTTCGCCGGTTGCGGGGGCCGGGGATCCGGCCCCACAGCTGACCGCTTGGGGCCGGGTGAAGGCGATAGGCGCTAGAGCTCGATAGTGCCGTCTCCCGGTCCCGGCGCGGGCATCGGTGTACGCCAAAGAGTTCCCATGAATTCCAGCATGCGCTGGCGCACATCGTTCCCGTAGGACGGATTGTTGCCCGCGGTGCCGATGGCCACGAAGTAGGCCGAACCGCGGCCGGTGCCACGCAGCACGGCCACGCTGGACGACATCGGCAGGTAATGCTTGCCGGGAATGTGGTTGTGCCCGCGAACAGCGACCGCCTGGATCGTGATCGACCGGAAGAGCCCATCCCAGTCGGCGTTGCTCGATGCGGTGGCGAAGTCGTCGTTCGTAGTGAGCGTGATGCCCTGGGAGGCCAGGGTCGTCGCCAGATCGGCCCAGCGTTGCTTGACAGCGGTGATGCGCGAATCGTCACCGGTGTATCCGCGCACGAAGTCCACTATCGGAAGATAGGCGACACGGCCGGTGGACTGGATGGCGCCACGGCCACGGAACTTGTAGAAGTCGGCCCCTTGCAGGAACGCCGTGGAACTGTCGATCGTGGTGGGCACACCAGTCGGCCAGACAGTGCCTTTCCATTCCGTGCGATCACGCACCGCCTGCGCGGTGGGCGCCAGCGTCCCGAAGACCGCGAGATAGATGGGATCGTGGAAGCAGGCGAAAGCGGTGCGGTTGCCATTGCTGGTGTTGTGGCTGCCCTTGGTGAAGGGGTTCTCGCCGGGGCGATGGATGACGAAGGAATCGAACGCGTACGACAGCCCGGGATGACCGTAACCGCCGACGGTTTCGGCACCACGGAACAGCAGCCGCCCACCGGTCTCGTGCAGGAACTTCGCCATCAGCGTGGCGAATTCGGGCAGCGCGATGCCGGGAACTCCGGCACCGCGGTCGGTCCCGACGATCGCCGGGAAAGCGTTCCAGGTTTCGGTGAACCGGTTGAGCGTATCGATGTCCATCGACATCGATAGCGGCCCCCAGCTGCCACGCCCGGCCAAGGTGGCGCTGAACCATCCGGCGAAGGTTTTGCCGGTGGTATCGAGGAAGTAGTTGTCGACGTCGGTGGCATCGAAGAATTCGACGGCGGCGGCTTGGCCGAGCTGGGTGTCGTTGGCCGCCGTGATCGGCACGGTTGTGCCCGGTGCCCGGGAGCGGTTGGTCGTGGAGGACCGGTCGCTCGGTGTGGTGCGGCCCGAGCCGAGCTCGACGGGGGGTTCGCCCGCACCGGCGCCACTACCGCCGGTGGCGGGGCCGCCGTACTCGGCACGGACTTCACGATCCGGTGCCGCGGTATTGCAATGTCCCAGTTCGGCTTCCGCGAACACACCGCGGGTCGGCATGGTGATCAGCCGTTCGGCCTGCGCCTCCGGCGGCGGGTCACCGATCACCGCGCCGGCGGCGGTCAGCGGGTAGGCGACATGGTTGCCGAACACCTCCAGCGGGGTCGGCATCGCGACATCCGCGAGTGTCTTGCCGCCCTGCCACGGCAGCGATTCGAAGGCGACGCTGATGTCGGCGGTCCGAGTAGCCAACATGATCGCCCGGTTGTAATAGGCGTTGTCGGTGTTGACGTGATCGATCAGGCGCTGCGCTGCCTGATATTCCTCCGGTGTCAGCGATTTCGCTGGGGACCAGGTGGGCCGCAGGTCAGCCGGGCGGGGGCCTGGTCTGCGGATGAAGGTAACGGTGTTGGACGCGCCATTGAGCGGGAAGTAGAAGTCGACGTCGGTGTCGTCGAGCAGCGAGACGGCACCGCCCGGATGGAAGGCCCTGATGGCGAGGCGGTCCATCCGCCATTCGTCATCGTCGTGCAGCACGAACTCGAATCCGACCAGATCCCGCCACGCGACCGGACCGCTGGACGGCTTCGCGATGAACCAGCACATCGCGGTGTCGTCGAGGCGCTCGCCGACATTGCCGTTGCGGGTCTCGGAGCCCTTTTCCCAGTGTTCGAGCAATGGCCGGGTTACCGTCGAATTCCCCTCCAGCACAATCAGCTTGACCACCGCCAGCTCGTCGGTCTTGTCCCGCAGGCCCTCTGAGGTGTACACACCGAATTCGAAGAGCGCGAACCGGATGTCGCCCTCCCAGAACTGGGGGATCGGCTTGTCCAGCTTCGCGGGGTCGACATTGTGCAGCGTTTGATTCCTGGCGGCCTGATCCTGCTTGACCAGGGCCGCGAACCCGGGCGCGAGCGTCGGATCCACCAGGACCGGTTCGAGCGCGGCCCGATGCCGCAGCAGTTCCGCCATGCCGAAAGTGGTGATCGCCGCCGGATACTTCACCAGCACCGCGGCACGTCGGCGAAGGAACTGCACCGTCACCCGATAGTGGCGCAGCACCTCGTAGTACAGGATGGTCAGCGTGTGCGCGCGGTTGTAGTTGACGAAGGTGCGGGTGTGAATCGACTCCTTCTCTTCCTGACCGACCTGGATCACCACCGTCGAATTCAGTTCTCGCTGTGCGTAACTTGCCTGGCAGAAGCTGTCGCTGAGTCGCTGCACATTCTGGACGATCAGCTCGCGGCTGCCCGCGCTGGTCGCGGTGCAGCCGCCCACGCTCCACGCGTCGCCGACGGCCGCACCGAGGCCGGCAAGGCCGAGCTTCGCGCCGCCGCTGCCGCCGCCGGAGTGCGCGACGCCGCCCATGAAAGTGGCGCCGTACTGCATTTCGCGCAGCCCGGCCTGGACGGTTTCGCTGATGGTGCGGTCGCGGTGCGTCTGGTGCAGCATGTCCTCGCCGGCCCCGGACCAGTCGATCACGCCGAGTTTCACCGACTCACCGGGAGCCAGCG
This sequence comes from Nocardia sp. NPDC051787, assembly GCF_040681325.1. Taxonomy (NCBI): domain Bacteria; kingdom Bacillati; phylum Actinomycetota; class Actinomycetes; order Mycobacteriales; family Nocardiaceae; genus Nocardia; species Nocardia sp. NPDC051787. The sequence continues at coordinate 46,681 of NZ_JBFAYO010000035.1, read as the reverse complement.
GAATGCTGTAGAGGATCTCGCCCAGGGAATGCCCGAGCGCGCTCCAGGTGACCTTGTACTCATCGATGTAGGCGGCGCGATAGGGGTCGGGGATATCGATGCCCTGTGGGTCGTCGCTGAGCCGCACCACTTGCCGGGTGACGAACTGGTGCAGCGAGAGCGTTGCCGGGTAGCGGTTTTCGCAGCCGATCTCGCCGATCAGCTGGTTGGGGTCGGTCGCGAACGACGACGGGGACAACTGCCAGTCGGTGAGGCTCGGGTTCTGCATGGAGGACATGCCCGTCCCATAGTGCGGCGGCCGCGGACCCGGCCGCGGCACCACCAGCCTGCCGACCACCGCGCCGACGGTGAACCGCCCTTGGTCCAGGACGTCGATCCACGCCGAGCATCCATAGGGCAGAGCGCGGATGCTGATGGCCTCCTCGCCGCCACCGCCGTTGCGGCGCACCACCCCGGCGCGACGGAGGACCGCCTCGCTGTCGAGTTGGTGGCAGACCGGTGACGGCAGCCGGGTGAGGTCGTAGGACACATATCCCACGTGGTCGGTCCACAGCACACCGAGCGGCGCCGACCACTCGACGGACCGATCCGAGGCCGGCAGCGCCTCCAGGTCCCCCGCCGAGGCGGCCTCATCGATCCGGCCGCCAGCGGAACCGGGGTCGTACTGGGTGACAACGACCTCGGCGTAGATGGGATGGCGGGTGATCGGTCCGCCGGTTTCCTTGTCGATCAGATACAGCCCGAGATGGGTGAGGGAACCGAATTGCTTCATCACTCGATCCGTTCGACGCAGTATGGGCTTCGGACGGTATCCCCGCGAATCAGGCCTGATCCCGCGTAGTTCGCTACGCGAAATCCGCCTCGAACCCAGAAGCTGCGGTATCGCTCGCACTGCTGGTACTCGTTCCACCACGCGGGCTTGCCGTAGACCAGATCAGCGGCGATACCGTTGCTTCCATCGCTGCGAGCGGCGTATCCCGGCCCCGGTCTCGACGAAGCGGCGCGCACGATCGGAGACTCCGGCGCACGGCTGCCGTGTCGCCAGCGCGGCGTGCACTCATGGTCGAAGCACTAGAGTGGACCCGTGCTGTTGGACCCCGCGTCGGGGGTGCTGATCTCGGACGGCGGCTTGGCCACCGAGCTGGAGGCGCGCGGCCACGACCTGTCCGACGCACTGTGGTCGGCCCGGCTGCTGGGGGACGATCCCGCCGCCATCGAGGCCGTACACGCGGCGTACTTCCAGGCGGGCGCCGATATTGCGACCACCGCGAGCTATCAGGCTTCGTTCGACGGATTCGCCGCGCACGGGCTGAGCCGAGCGGAGTCGATCCGGCTACTGCGCCGCAGCGTGGAGCTGGCCCGCGCGGCGCGCGAGGCTTGCGCTGAAGAAAGGCCCCGATGGGTTGCGGCCTCGATCGGCCCGTACGGCGCGGCCCGTGCCGATGGATCGGAATATCGAGGACGCTATGGGCGCAGTGTGGCCGAACTACGGGCTTGGCATCGGCCGAGAATGGAGGTGCTGGCGGACGCGGGCGCCGATCTGCTCGCTCTGGAAACCGTTCCCGACATCGACGAAGCCGAGGCATTGGTCGACTTGGTAACCGACATCGGTGTGCCCGCGTGGCTGAGCTACACCATCAAAGGCACCCGTACCCGGGCAGGGCAGCCGCTCACGGACGCCTTCGCGGTGGCCGCCTCGTCGGACTCGATCATCGCTGTCGGCGTGAACTGCTGCGCGCCCGCCTATGTCACCGCCGCGATCGAATTCGCCACCGGCACCGGCAAACCCGTGGTCACCTACCCGAACAGCGGCGAATGCTGGGACTCCGCGCGCCATATCTGGACCGGCCCCGCCCAATTCACCCCGGAACACGCACACACCTGGGTCGCACGAGGTGCGCGCGTCATCGGCGGCTGCTGCCGCGTCGGCCCAGCCCAGATAGCGCGTCTCGCAATAGAACTCCGTGGAACGCCACCCTCGGGCGACCGCAATGCGTCTGCCCCTTCCAACCGACCTTCCGGTTGAGCACCCTGTCCGAGTTCCGAGCGGGTCAGTCCGCACCGAGCATGGGGAAGCGCCCCGAGCCGAGCAGGTCGGTGATCGCCTCCATTTTCGCCTGGGGCGCGGCGTAGTCCGGGTGTGCGCGCAAGACCGATGCCGCGTCGTGCAGGTGGATCATCTGCTGTTCGGCTTCGGCCGCGGTGCGACCGCCCGCGCTGACCGGATGGCGTGCGAACACCGGTTTGCGCGGGTCGACGCGACCGATGGCCAGCGCCTTGTCCACCCGGCGTGAGCAGCGGCAGAACGCCGCCGGGTCGACCAGGCCACAGGTCGCGTTCATGAAGTTGCCGAGCCGTTTCTTGGCGCGCTCCAGTCGTTTCCGGTAGGCGGCGGGGGTGATGCCGAGAACCCAGGCGGCCTCGGTGGAGCTCAGCTCGAAAACATCGCCCAGCACGAAGGCGATCCGCTCGTCGCGGCCCAAACACTGCAGCATGCCCTGACTACACGTGAGCCGCACCTCCGCGGTCAGCAATTGCGCCTCCGGACCCCGATAGTCTGCGTCCGCGAGCCCGTCGGCCAGTCCTTCCCGGTAGGCGTCCAGACTCAGCTGCGCGGCCTCCTGCGGGGTCTGCCGTCGCAGATTCAGCAGGTAGTTGACGCCGATGCGGTAGGCCCAGGTGAGCAGCTTCGCCTCGGCGCGCCAGGTGTGCAGGTGGTCGAGGACGCGCAGCAGGATGTCCTGTGTCGCGTCCTCGGCCTCGGCGGGCCGCCAGACCATGCGCAGGGCCAGCCGGTAGAGCGGGTCCTGCAACTGGCGCACCACCTGCGCGACGGCGTCCCGGTCGCCCGCGACCGCACGGGCGACGATGTCCTTCTCTTCCGCCGCGACCTGATCGTGCTCCGTGCCCATCCGGCCATCATTCGGCCTGTCTCGCGGCCGGCGCAAGCGGCACCGGTCCCCCCCGGCGTCGGAGCCGGTGCGGACTCCGTCGAGCCATTCGGCCAGAAGCCCGCGTCACGCTCGTGCGGCCGCGCCGAGCAGAGCGTGCCGGTCCAACCAGTCCGCGACCGCGCGGCCGATTTCGTCCGGCCGGTCCTCCGGCGCGTGGTGCCCGGCCGGACCGATCGGCGCCACCTCGGCGCTCGCGAAGGTGCTCGCGGCCCAGTCGATCACCTCCGGGGAACCCAAGCCGACGCCGTTCTCCAGCGCCATCAGCAATGTGGGCACCTCGGGCGTTGCCGCCGCCCACGCGCCGTACTCGCGCACGATGGCGACCACGTCGGCGGGTTCCCCGTCGAGCGGGAACTCCCGCGGCCACACCAGCAGCGGCTTGCGCGACGCCGGGGTCGGGTACGGCGCGCGGTACACGTCGTGGTCCTCGGCGGCGAGGTCGGCGACGCCCTTCGGCAGGTTGAACTCGATGAAGGTGTTCTCCTCCAGGATCATTCGCTCACCTTCGGCGGACCGGAACTTGCGGAACAGCTCAGCGCCGAGCGGGGGCAGTTCGTCCCAGGCCATCGGCCGCAAGAAGGTCTCGATCAGCGCGATGCCACGCACCCGGCCGGGATGCCGGGCGGCCCAATGCATGCCGAGCGCGCCGCCCCAGTCGTGGCCGACCAGGACCACTTGGTCCAGCCCGAGCGCGTCGAACCAGGCATCCAGGTAGGCGGCGTGATCGGTGAAGCGGTAGCCGCTGTCGGGCTTGCCCGACTCCCCCATCCCGATCAGGTCGGGCGCCAGCGCTCTGGTTCGATCGGCGACGTGGGGAATCACATTGCGCCACAGGTACGACGAGGTCGGATTTCCGTGCAGGAACACCACCGGGGTGGCACCCACGCCGGTGTCGCGGTAGTTGAGAAACGAGTCGAGTACTTCGACGGTGGGCATGATGTCGTCCTTCCAAGGTCCGGATTGCTTGCCTTCACCAGGTTTCGACACACGATCACGGGGGCCTGTGACCGACCGCATAGTGACACTCGTCACAGTTGTCTATGCTCCGCTGCGGCGTGTATATCCGTAGTCATGCAGTAGATGCATGGCGGAAACTGAAGATCATCTGAGAAATTTTCCGGAACATGCGAACGAACTTGCCAATCGACGCCTCGGCTATCTACTGTCTCGATACGTAGAAAAAAGCATGATCGAGATGGAGCGAAACGGTGCTGGTGCGCAAGCGACTACAGGTCGCCCGACGCACCAGCGCCAGCCGGATCCCGATCATCCCTGATCGTCACGAGTGAGTCCGGAGCAGGTGCGGCTCGACACCTCGGGACCTCCCCCTCATCAGCCCCGTGGTGTCGTACCAGTGCGGTCTTCGGAGTGGACAACCATCCGCACAACCGCGCAGCTCCCCAGGTCTCCTCGTGATAGACCGCCCCCGAGTCGGCGCCGGCACGGCGATTCGGGGGCGGGCCCACTCCTGCGGTCCAACCACCTTGGCGCACCAGTCCGATCCGGGCAGCTGTGCCGAATCTCATATGCGCCGTTCGTTTGTGTCGGCGCGGTCAATGGATACTTTGACGCCGGTTACAGTTTCCGGTGGGTTCGGCGTTAGGAAGTTCGATGAAATCCACAGCACACCGCCTGGCCCTGATCAGCGTTATGGTCGCGACTTCCCTCGGACTGGTCTCCTGCTCCTACCTCGGAACCAGCGAATCGACCGCCGCGACAGGTTGCGGTCCCGGCGGTAAGGCGTGCACCGCCGCCATACCCAGCCGCGACGCCCTCGCCCTCCTGGATTCCCTGCGCGTCACGGACCGCGCCGCCAAAACCGGTTACAGCCGGGAGGAATTCGGCCCGCCTTGGTCCGACAACGTGTCGGTGCCCGGCGGCAACAACGGCTGCGACACCCGCAACGACATCCTGCAGCGCGACCTGACCGACGTGACGTTCAAGTCGGGCAAGTGCATCGTCGCGACCGGCATGCTCGACGACCCTTATACGGGCAAGACCATTCACTTCAAGCGCGGCGCGAAGTCATCCGACGATGTGCAGATCGACCATGTCATCGCGCTCTCCGATGCCTGGCAGAAAGGCGCCCAGAAGCTTTCCGCCGAACGCCGCCGCGACCTGGCGAACGATCCGCTGAACTTGCAGGCCGCGGACGGCCCCACCAACCAGTCCAAGAGCGACTCCGACGCGGCCGAGTGGCTGCCGCCGAACAAGGGCTTCCACTGCGCCTACGTAACCAGGCAGATTCAAGTGAAGGCGGCCTACCAGCTCTGGGTTACCCAGTCCGAAAAGGACGCAATGGCCCGGGTACTGAGCACCTGCCCGTAAACCGTCGCGCGTGCGTGTGTCGCACGCTCGGTCGGCAGTCGGGTGATTGCTCACGCGACGTTGCCCTCGCGGGGCTTCCCGTGGCGGCATTCATCACGCGACTCCGATGTACTGGTGGTCCCAGCGGATCCGGCCGGCGTTGTCCAGCGCGATGACGTCGTATCCGCCACCGGCCACCGCACCATCGGACTTGCTCACCATGTGCCAGGTCAGGCCGATCAGGTTCACCGACAGGCGCACCGCCGGCCCCTGCACCGCAAACACGTGCTCGCCCGGGGCGACGAACTCGTCGTACGCGCGGTCGACGCGGCGATCCAGCGCTTCGTAGCCACGGATCTCCACGGTCGGGACCGGAAAGGACAGCGCGGCCAGCGCTTCGCGCATCGCCTGCGGCGGGTCGACCAGCACGTGGGCGCCGTCCGCCGACCACAGCTGCCGGATCAGCCGGTGTCTGGCCTCGGCGTCGGGCTCGTTCCACAGCGCGACGTACCGCTCGGCGAAGTGCATCAGTTCTTGCTCATCGAGTTGCTTGCTCATGCGGCACAGCTTTGCCGGTCGTGGCGATCGTGTGCGATTCCCCGCAGGGTATGGCGGGTGAGGGTCCCGCGAACAATACTGCTGCTATGACCACGGCGACGGAACCCACCGGGTTCGCCCGGCAGCTCAGGCATTGGCGGACGCTGCGCCGGGTCAGCCAACTCGACCTCGCGATCCGCGCCGACACCACGCAGCGCCACCTGAGCTTCCTGGAGCAGGGACGTTCCCGACCGGGACGTACAATGGTGGTGCGCCTGGCCGAATCGCTGGACCTCTCGCTGCGCGAGCGCAACGGACTGTTGCTCGCCGCGGGCTACGCGCCGATCTTCCCCGAATCAGAGCTCCAGACCATGGAATTGGCGCCGGTGCTGGAAGCGCTGCACGCCATCCTGGACGGTCATCTGCCCTACCCGGCGCTGGTCGTGCGGCCCTACGGCATCCTGCTCGCCGCCAACGCCGCTTTCGACGTGCTCACCGAGGGCGCCGCGCCGTGGCTGCTGGAACCTCCGGTCAACGTGCTCCGGCTCGCGCTGCACCCTGATGGCTTGGCCGCCCGCGTGGTCAACCTGCCGGAATGGGGCAGGCATATCACCGAGGCGCTGCGCGGCCGGATGGCGCGCAGTCCCGACCGTGCCTTGGACGAACTGATCACCGAGCTCGAAGGCTATCTGCCGCACGCCCATCCGGGCCCGGACCACTTGGGCTTCGCGGTGCCGCTGCGCCTGCGCTGCGACGACGGCGAGTTGCGCTTGATCACCACACTCACCTCGTTCGCCACCGCCGTCGACATCACGCTCGCCGAACTTCAGCTGGAGGCGTTCCTCCCCGGCGACGAGCAGACCGCGCGCATTCTGCGCGACCGCGCCACGCGGCGCCGGCGCTCTCAGCGATAAGCCGCAGCACACGGACGCCCGCGGGTGCGTCGCTCACAGCCGCTCACCACTGCCTGGCCGCCGCGATCAGTCGCTGGTACACCAGCTCGACGTGCTGGCGGGCCGCCGCGCCGGGCCGGCGCACCAGGAATCCCGTGTTGATCGGTGGGTCGTCCGGTTCCAGCAGCGCGACCAGCGCCCTCGAATCCACTTCGGCCGCACAGAGATAACGCGGCAGCACGCTGATACCCGCGCCAGCCGCGACCGCCGCGGTGACCGCGCGCAGGTCGGCGACGACGAGCGCCGCCTCCGCGGTGAGCCGGATGCCGAAGACGTGCCGCCAGTACCTTCGCAGGATCGGCAGATCCGGCGCATAGCTGATCAGCGGGACATCCGACAGCGCGACCGGTCCCTTGTCACGCAGCAGCCCGGTGTCGATCCGCGCGGCGACCGACGGCGCGGCCACCAGGACGAATTCCTCGTCGAACAGCGGTTCGGCGACCAGTGTCCGGCCTCTGGGCCGAACCGTGGACAGCACCAGGTCGTAGTGTCCGGCGCGCAACCCGCCGAGCAGGTCGTCGGTCAATCCCGCGTCGACCATCATCCGCACACCCCGGCCGACCAGTGGCGCCAGCGCCGGGAGCGCGTGCACCGCAAGGAGTTCGGCCGGACCGGCCAACCGCACCGCGGGCTGCGGCGCGGGCTCGGCACGACGGGCCGGACCCGCCACGGTGTCCAGCGCGTCCAGCGGTGCGGCGATCCGCGCCGCCAGCTCGGTCGCGGCGGCGGTCGGCGCCACCCCGCGCGGCAGCCGGTCGAACAGCCGCGCGCCGAGCCGCTTCTCCAACGCCTGCAACTGACCGGTGACCGTCGGCTGGGACAGTCCCACCAACCGCGCCCCCGCCGTGATCGACCCCGCGCGGTGCACGGCCAGGAAGGTGCGGAGTTGATTCAGATCGACATTCCCATCGGAATCCCTATCATCCACCGCGCAAGTCTATTCCTTGCCCGATACCACCGGCTGTTCGAAGTCCTGCTGGTCCGGTGGACCGGCAGGACTTCGCCACTAGGCCGCCGCGAGTTCGCTGTCCGCGGGCGCGTCCCAGTCAATCCGGTAACGCTGCTCGGGACCCATGGTCTTCTCCGGGTTCATCACCGTCTTGACCATGATCGGGGCGAGCAGCTGCATCATCTTGCGGGTCACCGGCCCCGGCGTCTTGCTGTGGTTGATCTTCGCCGCACGCGCCGCGACACCCTCCACCCGGCCGCGCCGCAGACGCTCGTAGACGGCGAACGCCTCCGGCGCGGGCAGATCGCGCAGGCAGCGGGCCAGCTGCACGGCGCTCTCGATGGCCAGCGAGGCTCCCTGACCGGAACTGTTGGACGGCGCGTGCACCGCGTCGCCGACCAGCACCATTCGTCCGCGGTACCAGTGCGGCACCGACGGCATGATGTGCAGTGCCCCGACCACCTCCAACTGCTCCTCGGTGGTGCGCCGGGCAAGTTCACCACCCGGGGTGTCCTCGGCGTAAGTCTCGCGCAGAATCTTCAGCCACTGCGCGCTGGGGATGGCCCGCGCCGCGGTGAGCGACAAGTACTCCTTGTGCGGCAAGTTGGGAGCCCATGCCACGCGCCCGTCCCCGAGCGGCCAGTACAGGTAGTACGCGCGCTTGCCGTACGCGAAAGTCATGGTGTCAGCGGGGATGTCGGCGTCGCACTCGGTGATCGCGCCGAAGCCGAGCATGCCGGTGTAGTCGGGGCCCGGCGCGTTCGGGTCGATCAGCGTGCGCACGGTCGAGCGGATGCCGTCGGCGCCGACCAGCACGTCGGCAGCGGCGGTGCTGCCGTCGGTGAACCGCGCGGTGACGCCCGACTCGTCCTCGCGCACGTCGGCCAGGCGCTTGTTGTACTCGAACGGGACCCCCGCCGCGACCGCGTGCCGGTGCAACACCTGGTGCAGTTCGCTGCGATCGACCAATTGCAGCGGCGGCACATCGGACAGGGTGGGCAGGGACAGCCGCTTGTCTCCCATGGACATGGTCATCCCCGTGACCGGCAGCGCGATATCGCGCACGGGATCGCCCGCTCCGATGATGTCGAGCGCGGCGATGCCGTTCGGCGCGAGCGCGAGCCCGCTGCCGATGCCGTAGGACGGGCCGGGATAGGCCTCGTAGACGCGGGCGTCGATGCCCGCTTTGCGCAGGGCCGTCGCGACGACGGGTCCGGCGATGCCGCCCCCGATGACCAGGGCGGTACGTGTTGTGGACATAGGTGTCTCCAGGATTCGTGCGATACGGGTTTCGATTGCCCGAACCGACCCGCGCGCCATCCACCCGGTTATCCTGTGGTTGCCAGCCTTGTAGCCGGGTGCGCGTTCGCGGGCGCGGTTCGAGACTGTTCGATCGGACTCGGCGGTGGTGTTGCCGCACCTCGCCGGGTCCGGTCTCGGCTAGTTCTCGGCGATCCCCCTCTCCACCAGTCCGGCGACCTCGGACGGGCGCATGCCACGGTCGTGCCACTCCCGCCACTGCGTCAGCCCCGGGAAGGTGCCGTCGGTCAGCTCGTCGCGCAAGGAACGCGTCCATGCCGCTTCGGCTTCCAGCATGGCCACCCCGAACTCGGTCTCGACGATGAACAGTCGCGGCAGTGTCGTGCTGAGTTGGTCGAGTTCGCGGCGCACCGCCGCGATGGTCTGATCCAGTGCGTCGATGCGTTTGCCGAGCAGCTCGATCACTTCCTCCGGCGGCAGCACCGCGAGAATGGACAGGCCCGCCAGGAAGCGGTGGTGTTCCGGCTCCGGCGTGGACAGCAGTTCCCTGGTCCAGTCGGCCATCTCGGCGCGGCCCGCGTCGGTGATCTGGTAGATCACCCGCTCCGGCCGCGCGCCCTCGCGTTCACTGCCGACGACCTCGAGGAATCCGACCTTGGCCATGTTCTGCACGACGGTGTAGAGCGAACCCCACTTGATCGCCATGTCGTGTTCCTTGCCCCGCTCACGCAGGGTCTGCGCGATCTCGTAGCGATGCATCGGCCGCTCGACCATCACGGACAGCACCGCGAGCGCCAGCAGGTTGTCGACCTTGCGTTTCTTCATCGCGGCACCTCCTTACTCGTCTACGAATATACGTGCACGAGTATTACACCGCAAGAGGCTCAGGCGGGCACCGACTCCTCCTCGCGCGCCTGGTCTTCCAGCAGCTTGGTGGCGATGTTCGTCAGCGCCTGGTCCAGCAGCGCGCGGTCGGTGGGATCGGCTGCGTTCCAATCGTCGAGCCTGCTGTCCAGCCAACGCCGCCACGCGGCTTTGATCCGGTCGAGTTCGGCGGCGCCGAAATCGGTGAGCCTCAACCGTTTGCCCTCCCTGCTCAGGTAGCCCTCCGCGCCGACCTGGTCGTAGATCGGTTCGATCACCTCGTCGGGCAGATGGTGCGCCCGCGCGATCGCGGCCAGCGTGGCGTCGCCCGTGATGCGGTCGCGCAGATACACCTGACCGAGCGCCCACGCCTCACCGGGCGTGAGGTCGCTGTCCGCGTCGGCGAGAATGCGCGGGCCGATCGGCTGCTCGTCCCGCGCTTTGCGCATCGCCGCCGCGACCGCCCGTTCCAACTGCACCAGTCGATCGGGCGAATCGGGTACCGAAAACCCTTCGCCCACATCGTCCGCGCCCGCCCGCGCGCTGTCCCGCAACGGCACCTCCGGGAGAAACCAGGCGACCACGAATCCGGCCAGCGCGACCGGAACCACCCAGAAGAACACGTGATCGATCGAGGTCGTGTACGCGTCGATGATCGGTGCCGACTGCTCGGCGGGCAGTGCGCGCAGCGCCTGCGGGTCGACCGCGACCTCCGGCGCCACCACACGCACCCGCGTCAGCGCGTCGGTCAGGTTCGGGCCGATCTCGTTGCTGTACAGCGTGCCGAAAATTGCCGTGCCGAACGCGCTTCCGAGCGTCCGGAAGAAGGTGACCCCGGAGGTCGCGGTGCCCAGCTGGGTATAGGGCACGGTGTTCTGCACGACGATGGTGAGCACCTGCATGGCCGAGCCGATACCGAGTCCGAGTACCAGCATGTACAGCGATTCCAGCCAGACGCCGGTGGTCCGGCCCATGGTGGACATCAGATACAACCCGATCGCCATGACCAGCGTGCCCGCGATCGGGAAGTACCGGTAGCGCCCGGTCTTGCCGACCACTTGACCGGACAGGATCGAGGTGGCGAGCAGACCGGCCACCAGCGGCAGCGTGCGCACGCCGGACATGGTCGCCGACACCCCGTCGACGTATTGCAGATACGCGGGCAGATAGGTCATCGAGCCGAGCATCGCGAAGCCGACGATGAAGCTGAGGACCGAGCACACCGTGAACACGCGACTGCGGAACAACCCCATCGGCAGCATCGGCTCCCCTGCCCGCAATTCCACGGCGACGAACGCGCCCAGCAGGATCGCCGCCGCGACGAACAGACCGATGATCATCGACGAACCCCACGCGTATTGCTCCCCACCCCATTCCAATCCGAGGATCAGACAGGAGACACCCAGCGCCACCAACCCGATACCGGCGTAGTCGATGATCGGCTTGGCGGCGGCGCGCACCCGCGGGATGGTGCGTGCCGCCAGGGCGATCATGAGCACCGCGACCGGCACGTTGACATAGAAGCACCAGCGCCAGCTGGCGTGGTCGGTGAACAGACCGCCCAGCGTCGGCCCGATCACCGTGGTCACACCGAACACCGCCCCCAGCGCGCCCTGGTATTTGCCGCGCTGCCGCAGCGGAATGATGTCGGCGATCAGCGCCATCGAGGTGACCATCAACCCGCCGGCACCGAAACCCTGGATCCCGCGGGCGACGACCAGCAACAGCATGCCGCCCGCCAGGCCGGCCACCATCGAGCCGACGATGAAGATCAGCCCGCTGATCTGGAACACCAGCTTGCGCCCGAACAGGTCGCCGAGCTTCCCCGCCAGCGCCGTGGCCACCGCCTCGGCGAGCAGGTACGACGTGACCAGCCACGCCATATGTCCCGCTCCGCCCAGGTCGGCGACGATGGTGGGCAGCGCGGTGGAGACGATGGTCTGGTCCAGTGCCGCCATCAGCATGCCGAGCACGATCGTGCCGAACACGATGTTCGTCTTGGCCCTGCTCATAGGAGCAGCCGGGTCATCGGCGACAGCAACCGCACCGGTCATCAGCCCAGTATGGGACGTTGCCGCCGCGGTGGCATCCCAGCGACACGACAGCGAATCAGCCGAGCAGGCCGTCGAGCGCCTTGGCCCGCGCGGGCTGCCGCAGCTTCGCCATGCCTTTGGCCTCGATCTGGCGAGCCCGTTCCCGAGATACCCCGTAGGTCTTGCCGACCTCGTCGAGGGTTCGCGGCTCTGCGCCGCGCAAGCCGAAGCGCAGTGCGATCACCTCCGCCTCGCGTTCGGTCAGCGAGCCGAGCACCTTGTCGAGCTGGCCGCGCAGCGCGGACTCGGCCACCGCGTCGGACGGGTCCGGCGCGGTATCGGCGATGAGTTCGCCGAATTCGGTGGCGTCCCCGACCGGGGTGTGCAGCGAGAGCGGTTCGCGGCCGACGTCGAGCAGTTCGCGCACCTTCTCCTGGGACAGCTCCAGTTCGGCGGCGAGTTCGGCTACCGTGGCCGCACGGCCCTGCTGCTGGGCAAACGCCCGTTGTGCGCGGCTCAACCGGTTGAGCACATCGACGACATGCACCGGGATGCGGATGGTGCGGCCCTGATCGGCCAGCGCGCGCCCGATCGACTGCTTGATCCACCAGGTCGCGTAGGTGGAAAACTTCAGTCCGCGCCGGTGGTCGAACTTCTCCACCGCGCGCATCATCCCGAGCGTTCCCTCCTGGATCAGGTCGAGCAGCGACATCCCCGCCGGTGTGGGATACCGCTTGGCGATCGAGACGACCAGGCGCAGATTGGCTTCGACCATATGGTCTTTGGCGCGGCGACCGTCCGCGATCCGGCGGCGCAATTCTCGACGCTCCCGAGCGTCGAGTTCCACTGGATCGCCGGAGTTTTCGAGACGACGGGCGGCGCACTCGCCCGCCTCGATCCGCTCGCCGAGCTCGAACTCCTGCGCGGCGGTGAGCAGCGCGGTGCGGCCGATGAGGCGTAGGTAGTCCTTGATCGAGTCTTCGCTGACGCTGCCCGCGAAACGGGGCGGACGGGTGCACAACTGGGTCACGGAATGTCCTTCCTGCCGGAGCCGACCGTTCGGCGGCACGCGGAGCACGCCGCCGAACGGGGGTTGGGAGCGGTGGTCAGCCGCGCCCCGGAATTCGCAGTGGTCGCTGCGGCTTGGCGCGATAGGCCGTTGCGGAGCGAATGGGCTTGACCCCCTTCCGTTCCCGGCGCACTGCGCTCGGGAAAGAGTGGGCGTGGCGCGCCGCGGCGATCCGGGTGGTGGAGGCTGCGCCGCCCCCTTCGGTGGAAAACAGGCGAACCGCAGTCTCGATGACGGCGTACGCGCTGATCTTGTCGGGCATGGTGGCCGATCCCTTTCGGTCGATGGTGGAGCTGATGCGAGCCGAGGCTGCTTCGACAAGTCCGTGGTTCATCCGCGCTGGCACTCCTTCGTTCAAGTGACGAGGATAAACTTATGTCGCGCCTAAAAATATGTCAAGAAGATTTTTATGCCGATATCAGATATCGTGGCGGCATGAGTTCAGCGGACCTCGGGCTTCGGGCCAGAAAGAAGCAGCAGACCAGGGACAACATCTCCCACCACGCGACCCTGCTGTTCCTCGAACACGGCTTCGACAAGGTGACGATCGCCGACGTCGCCGCCGCGGCGCAGGTCGCCAAGATGACGGTGACCAACTACTTCCCCCGCAAAGAGGACCTCGCCCTCGACTTGCGCGACGTGTTCGTCGACCAGCTCGCGCGTGCCGTGCGCGAGCGCGAACCCGGCGAGCCCGCGCTCGCGGCGCTGCGGCGGGCCTATCTGGACGCGGTGGCGCGGCACGATCCGGTGGTCGGCTTCTCTGGACCCGAATTCGCCCGCATGATCACCGACAGTCCGGCGTTGGTGGCCCGGTTACGCGAGTTCCATGACGAGCGCGAGCAGGCGCTCGCCACCACACTGGCCGACGAAACCAGCTCCGCCGCAATCGATATCAGGCCCCGCGTGGTGGCCGCGTTACTCGGCGGAGTGCATCGCGTGCTGTTCGACGAAACCCTGCGCCGCACCCTCGACGGGGAATCCAACGACGACATCGCCACCGCCCTCACCGAATACATCGGCACCGCGTTCGACACGCTGGAACAGGCGATCGGCGATTACGCCGTCCGCGGCGGTTAGCTTTCCTCCGGCCGCTCGAGCAGCGACATCGCGATCGGGACGAGCAGATCCACCAGTTCGGCGACGGCCGGGCGCGGGTCGGCGAGCACCCACTCGTGCGCAAGCCCGTTGATCGCGCCGATGAGAGCGCTCGCGGCCCATCCAGGAGCGCCGCGTACCCGTGAACCGGGCGCGACCACCGGCACGACATGGGACTCCAGCACGGATGCCCAGGCGTGGCGTCGCCGGCGGCGGTGCCGCTCCATCCGGTCGCTCACCCCGACCACCTCGATGAAGGCGAGCTTGGCGCGGTAGGGGTCGGAGCCGATCGATTCCAGGTAGGCGGTGACCACGGCGGTCATCGCGGTGGTCAGATCGAATCGAGGGTCGAGTTCCCGCATCCGCGCCAGCACGGCCGCGGCGGCCTCGTCCTGGATCCGGTCGTAGGCCGCGACCAGCACGTCCTCCCTGGTGTGGAACTCCTCGTAGAACTGCCGCTTGGACAGGCCAGCGGCGGCGCACACGTCGGCCAGCGAACAGTCCGCGTAGCCGCGCTCGGCGAAGATCCGCGTCGCCGCCTCGAGGAACCGCTGACGCCGCTCGGCCTTCCGCTCCACGACGGCGCGCCCGCCGTATTGCCTGCCCACTGTGGCCGTCACATCTTCCACCGTAGCGAAATCACAGCGACCGCGACCGGTCCGTGCGGACACACGATGTCAAGCGCTGGCGACCGACATCGGGACTCAGATGACGGTGTCCGATCCGACCCGCCTCCCGCCCGATACACGGGAGCTGGGACCGGCCGCCACCCGGCGGTGTAGGCGCGAGGCTGTGGAATCTGCGCGCGACCGCCCAACGCAGCCGATCGACAACTCGACGACCACGCAAATCCCCGTGTCGCGGCGGTGATCCCCGGAAACCGGCGCTCGCGTCTGAGACGATCTAGGCCGAATACCGCAGACACCTTCCCCAGAAACTTACTCCAAAGTAAGGTTGGCCCATGGCGTGGAAACCAACTGAGATCCCGGATCAGACGGGACGCACCTTTGTCATCACCGGCGCTAACGGCGGTCTCGGTGCCGTGACCAGCGAAGTCCTCGCGGCCAAGGGCGCGACCGTGATCATGGCGTGCCGTAACACGGCCAAGGCGAAGGAGGTCGCCGACCGCATCGACGGCGATGTCCGGGTGGCCGAACTCGACCTTGCCGACATGGCCTCGGTGCGCAAGTTCGCCCACGACAGCGGCGAATTCGATGTGCTGATCAACAACGCGGGGCTGATGAACCTCCCGTTTTCCCGGACCAAGGACGGTTTCGAAACCCAGTGGGGAGTCAACCACCTCGGGCACTTCGCGCTCACGGGGCTGCTGCTGGACCGGATCACCGATCGTGTGGTGACGCTGTCCAGCATCGCGCACAAGCAGACCCCGAAGCTCTGGATCGATGACCTCGACTACAAAAAGCGCCGCTACCAGCGCAACCTCGCGTACGCGCAGTCCAAGCTGTGCAATCTGATGTTCGCGCGGGAACTGCAACGCAGGCTGACGGAGTCCGGGTCCCGCAAGCGTTCCTACGCGGTGCACCCCGGTGTCTCGGCCACCGACCTCTTCGCGCACACCGAGACACCGCTCGACCACATCTCCAAGCCCTTCATCCGCCTGATCGGGCACTCCCCCGCCAAGGCGGCCCACTCGACGCTATTCGCGGCGACCATGCGCGACGCCGACCCGACGGTGTACTGGGGCCCGACCAGGCTCTTCGGCACTCAGGGCCCGGTTCGCCCCTCCTCGTCCACCCGCCTGTCGAAGAACGAGGACCTGTGGCAGCGGCTGTGGACCGAATCCGAGCGGCTGACCGGCGTCATCTACTCGTTCTGAGCGATCTACTCGTTCTGAGCGTCGCTGGCCCGACTGCGTCGTCAGCCACCAGTCCGTCCGCGGACACCGGTGCCGTGCACACCACGCAACGCAACCACATCGGCCCCACTCCCGTTTTCGAGCGCAGCGAGACCGAGCATGACCCGTTCGCGGCCCGGCTCGCGTCGGAGCGGCCACCGCGTCCGCGAGGAAGTCGCCAGCGGCGGTGGCTCGGACGCGACCCATTAGGGGGTCGCGAACACGCGGCGCCGCAAAACCGACACAGCTCTACGGCCTGTGTAGTAGAACAGGTACGGTAGAAGGCGTGTCCGCCTCTCCTCGCCGCTCGGCACACAATCGTCCGGCCCTCATCGCGCTGGTGGTCGTCGCCGCGCTGGGCTGCCTGGCGCTGGCCTGGTGGCAGTGGGAGCGGTACGAGTCCGCGAGCGGCACCGGCCAGAATCTCGGGTACGCGCTGCAGTGGCCGCTGTTCGCGGCATTCGCCGTCTTCGCCTACTTCCGGTTCGTCCGGCTCGAGCGCGAGGCCGAGGAAGAGGAAACGGACGAACCCGCCGACCCGGGCCGCAGCTCCGCCGCATCCAGACGTGCCGCGAAACCGGTCGCGCCCAAAGAAATCCCCGCGGGCCTGCTGCCCGAGCGCCCGAAGTCCGTCCGGGACGAGGACCCCGTGCTCGCCGAGTACAACCGGTACCTCGCCGAGCTGCACGCAAACGACATCGATGCGCAGGTCCGCCTGCACACCCGCGAGAGGAGCGCCGGTTGACCACCAGCGAGAATTCCACCGAGACCGCCGTCGCCCCCGCGCCGACGGCGAACGCCGCCAAGATCGCCCCGGCGCTGCTGCGCTACCGCGCGCTGGCCTGGATCACCGGTCTCTGGCTGCTGCTGCTCACCGGTGAGATGATCGCCAAGTACGGCTTCGGCGTGCACACCCCGAGCTGGATCGCCGTGGTGCACGGCTGGGTGTACTTCATCTATCTGCTGGTCACGGCCGATCTGGCGGTCAAGGTGCGCTGGCCGGTCCTGCGCACCGTCGGCACCCTGCTCGCCGGCACCATCCCGCTGCTGTCGTTCTTCGTCGAGCACGTCAACGCGAAGCAGGTCAAGCAGGACTTCGGAGTCTGACCCGAATCGCCCCGCGTCAGCCGGCCAGTGCGGCCAGCGCGGGCACCAACTGGGCCAGCGCCCGCCCACGATGCGAGACCGCGTCCTTCTGGGCGGGCGTCAGCGCAGCCGCGGTGATGTCGCCGCCCGCCGGGATGAACAACGGGTCGTAGCCGAAACCGCCGTCGCCCACCGGCTTCCGTCCGATCGAGCCCGGCCATTCGCCGCGCACCACGGTCTGCGCGCCGCCCGGCACCACCAGCGCGCAGGCCGACACGAACCGCCCGCCGCGCCGCTCATCCGGGACGTCGGCGAGCTGTGCCAGCAGCAGCGCGTTGTTGGCGGCGTCGTCCCCGTGCCCGCCCGACCACCGCGCCGACAGCACCCCGGGCATCCCGTTCAAGGCGTCCACCTCGAGGCCGGAATCGTCGGCGACACAGGCCAAACCGGTGGCCGCGGCACCGTCGCGGGCCTTGGCCAGCGCGTTCTCCTCGAACGTCGCACCGGTCTCGGGAGCTTCGTCGTACGGCGGAACGTCGTCCAGCCCGACGATCTCGATACCGGCGACGCCCGCCTCGTCGAGGATGCGGCGCAGCTCGTTCAGTTTCTTGGCATTGCGGCTGGCGACCAGCAGGCGGCGGGTCATCACTTCTTCTTCAGCTCGGCCGGCTCCGGAAGCACGCCGGGGTACGGCAGCGCCAGCGCTTCCTTCTGCACGACGAACAACTTCTCGCAGCTCGCCAGCGCGGCGTCGAGCAGCTTATCCAGCGTGGAGCGCGGGAAGGTGGCGCCCTCGCCGGTGCCCTGGATCTCCACCAGCGTTCCGGTGTCGGTGGCGACCACGTTCATGTCGACCTCGGCGCGCGAGTCCTCTTCGTACGGCAGGTCCACGCGCACCCGGCCGTCGACCACGCCGACGCTCACCGCGGCGATCGCGCACGAGATCGGCTGCGGGTCGGCCAGAGCGCCCGCCGCACCGAGGTAGGTCACCGCGTCGGCCAGCGCGACGTAGGCGCCGGTGATGGCGGCCGTTCTGGTGCCGCCGTCGGCTTGGAGGACGTCGCAGTCGATCGCGATGGTGTTCTCGCCGATGGCCGCCAGGTCGATGCAGGCGCGCAGCGAGCGGCCGATCAAGCGGCTGATCTCCTGGGTCCGCCCGCCGATCTTGCCCTTCACCGATTCACGGCCGCTGCGGGTGTGCGTCGCGGCGGGCAGCATCGCGTATTCGGCGGTGAGCCAGCCCAGCCCGGAATCGCGGCGCCACATGGGCACGCCCTCGGTGACACTCGCGGTGCACATCACCCGCGTCTGCCCGAACTCCACCAGCACCGAACCGGCTGGATGCGTGGTGAATCCACGGGTGATCCGGACCTCGCGGAGCTCATCGTCCGCCCTGCCATCGGCTCGTCTCGACACGGGCCACAGCCTACTGTGTTGGATTTGCGGTGCCTGCGGCACCGCGTGGCTCTGTCTGATTTGCGGTGCCTGCGGCGCTGCGTGTTCGCGGCCCCCTTGTGGCTCGAGGAAGCCATCGCGCGACCCGGATGATCGCGGCCTACTGCATTCAACCAACGGCTACTCCCACTCCGAGAAGACGGTGTTGCGTCCACCGATTGGATCCGGGCTAGTAGCGCCGTGTCGGAGGATCGCCGCTGGCGGCTCCGCTGCGGAAGCATCGGCTGCACGTATGCCACGCGGCGAGCGGTCGCTCGGGTCCGCGCACAGTGCCCGATGTCCGCGCAGGTGCCAGCCGATCGCACGGCGCTCCGACTTGCCACAGAGCTCAGGGCATGCCCAAGTCGCCAACGGGTCGCAATGGCACGCGCTTCGCGGCCGGTGGGATGGAACCGGATCAGAGATCGAACGTTTCGCCCGGTGCCACCGCGTGTACCGGGCCGGAGAACTGCGCCTTTGCCTCGGCGATCACGTCCTCGCGGGAGGTCCACGGGGGGATGTGGGTGAGCAGCAGTTCCTTCACTCCGGCCTCGGTGGCGATCTGGCCCGCCTCGGTGCCCGAAAGGTGTATGCCGGGCGGGCGATTCGCCGGGTCGTGCGTCCAGGACGCCTCGGCCATCAGCACGTCGGCGCCCTGCGCGAGTTCGCGGACCTGCGGGCACAGCGCGGTGTCGCCGGTGTAGACGAAGGTGCGCCCGCTGACGGTCTCGATCCGCAGGCCATAGGACTCCGGCGGGTGATACATCCGGCGCGCCGTGACGGTGTGGCCCGGCCCGAATTCGACCGGCTGTCCCTCGGCCCACGGTTGCATGTCGATCACGTCGGACCAGTCGTCGCATTCGCCCCCGACCTCGGCGGACGCGTTGCCGATACGCACCGACGTGTCCGAGGGGCCGCGCACGATCGCCTTTCCCTCCGGCGGTGTGGGGTGGTAACGCCGCCACACCAGCAGGCCCGGCAAATCCAGGCAGTGGTCCGCGTGCAGATGGGTCAGGAAGATGTCGACCTCACCTGGGTCGGCGTAGCGCTGCAACGCACCGAGCACACCCGGGCCGAAATCGATGACCGTCGGCGGCATATCCGGGCCGGTCAGCAGGTAACCCGACGCAGGAGAGTCCGGGCCGGACACGCTGCCCGAGCACCCGAGGACGGTAAGGCGCATTCCCCCATGCTGCCACGCGGAATTCTGGCTCACGAAAGGATCCCCCTCATTTCGCGACGGGCCGCGTGCTCACCGCGGCGACGCGTTGACTCCGGCTCGATCCCCGCGGCGGTGTCGACGTTCATCACCAGAGAGTACCCAGCCAGCGAACACTCCACCCAACGCCCCGAAAAGATGCCCCTGCCAAGAGATTCCCGGCTGTCCCGGCAGGATGCCCCACAGCAGCGAGCCGTATAGGGCAAGCACCACGACACCGAGCGCGATCTGTCCGATATTGCGGGCGAACCAGCCGCGCGAGATGACGAAGGTCAGCCAGCCGAACACCAGCGCGGACGCACCGATATGCACGCTGCCCGTCGGGCCGGTGAGCCAGGTGCCGGCCCCCGCCACGAGCCAGATGATCGCGGTCGCCGCCAACCCGCGGCCGATGCCCGCCAGCAGGACGAGGAAGCCGAGCACCAGCACCGGGAAGGTATTGCCGATCAGGTGACCCCAGTCATCGTGCAGCACCGGGGCGAACAGGATGCCGGACAGCCCGTCGGCTTCGCGCGGCTCGATGCCCGCGTAGTCGAGCCGGCCGCCGACCACGGTGTCGACTGTTTCGATGCCGTAGAGCAGCCCCACGAATCCGAGGATCAGCACCCCGGAGCGCAACCACAGCCGCTTGACGGCGGCGAATCCGCCGCTCGGCGCGGGCGACGGCCCCGGAACGCCGATGGGCTTGCCCAACCGCGCACGCATCGCCGCGATTCGATCGGGGTCGAACGACGGCCCGAGTCCCGCGCTGGTCATGGCCACCTCCTCGCCGCGCGGGGTCGTGGCCCCGCCTCACCGAGGGTACCGGCGCGTGCGGGGAATCAGGCCCAGAGCTGGCCGTCGAGCCGCTCTTCCGCCTCCTCGAGAGTGCCGTCGTAGGCGCCGGTGGACAGATACTTCCAGCCGCCGTCGGCGACCACGAACGCGATGTCCGCCCGCGTGCCCGCCTGCACCGCCTTGCGGGCCACGCCGAGCGCCGCGTGCAGGATGGCGCCGGTGGAGATCCCGGCGAAGATGCCTTCTTCCAGCACCAACTCGCGCGTGCGTTTGACCGCGTCGTAAGGACCGACCGAGAAACGCGTGGTCAGCACGCTTTCGTCGTACAACTCCGGGATGAATCCCTCGTCGATGTTGCGCAGACCGTAGACCAGCTCGCCGTAACGCGGCTCGGCGGCGACGATCTCGATGCCGGGCACCTTCTCGCGCAGGAACCTGCCGGTGCCCATCAGCGTGCCCGTGGTGCCGAGACCCGCGACGAAATGCGTGATCTCCGGCAGGTCGGCCAGGATCTCCGGGCCGGTGGTCTCGTAGTGGGCCAGCGCGTTCGCCGGATTGCCATACTGGTAGAGCATCACCCAGTCGGGGTTCTCCGCCGCGATCTGCTTGGCCAGCGCGACGGCCTGATTGGAGCCGCCCGCCGCGGGGGAATCGATGATCCGCGCGCCGAACATGGTGAGCAGTTGCCGACGCTCCACCGAGGTGTTCTCCGGCATCACGCAGATCAGCCGGTAGCCCTTGAGCTTGGCGGCCATGGCCAGAGAGATGCCGGTGTTACCGCTGGTGGGTTCCAGGATGGTGCACCCGGGACGCAGCAGCCCGTCGGCCTCGGCCTGTTCGATCATGCGCAGCGCAGGCCGATCCTTGATCGAGCCGGTGGGGTTGCGATCCTCCAGCTTGGCCCACAACCGCACGTGGTTCTCGCCGTCCCACTGCGGGGACAGGGTGCGCAGCCCGACCAGCGGCGTGTTGCCGAGGGTCGAGATCAGCGATTCGTAACGCGCCACGGGACCGGTCAGCCTCCGGCGACGGCGGGCAGGATGGTCACGCTCGCGTCTTCGGGCACCTCGGCCGCAAGACCACCGGCGAAACGCACGTCCTCGTCGTCGACGTAGATGTTGACGTAGCGGTTGAGTTTGCCGCCGGAGAGCAGGCGCTCGGCGAGACCCGGGTGGTTGGCCTCGAGGTCGTCGATCAGCGCGGCCAGCGTGGCGCCCTCGGCCTGCACCCGCTTCTCACCTCCGGTGAGGCCACGCATGATGGTCGGGATGGACACGGTTACCGGCATGGGTACTCCTCGGTTTCAGGCATCGGTCTGGTTCTCATACGCGTCGACGATCCGCACCGGCTCCTCGGTGACCTCGCCGTCGACGATCCGGTAGCTGCGCAGCTCGTGCTGCTCGGCATCGCGGGTGGAGATCAGCACGTAGTGCGCGAACGGCTCGGAGGCATACGACACGTCGGTCCGGCTCGGGTAGGCCTCGGTGGCGGTATGCGAGTGGTAGATCACCACCGGCGTCTCGTCCGCCTCGTCCATCTCGCGCCACACCTTCAACTGCTCGCCGGAGTCGAAGCGATAGAAAGTGGGGGAACGCTCGGCGTTGACCATGGCGATGAAGCGCTCCGGTCGATCCGAGCCCTCCGGCCCCGCGATGACACCGCAGGCCTCGTCGGGGTGATCGGCGCGCGCGTGCGCCACCATCGCCACCACGAGGTCGGCCCTGATCACCAGCACGAGTCGCACACCTTTCCACAACGCCGACCCATCGCAGTCGACAACGAGCCAGAATATTCGGCTATTCCCCCGGACCTACCGGGCGGGTCTGCAAGGCGCGCCGCCGTGCGTAGCGTCAGACCCGCCGAACGGGTCGGCCCTGGACATCCAGCGGTGCCCGCCTCACGCAACGTATCGGCTCAACCCCCGTTTTCGAGCGAAGCGAAATCGAGCATTGCCCGTTGGCGCTGCACATCAGACAGAGAATATGTCGTGGTAGGCCGGGATGCCCGCGACCGCGCGCGCCGAGCGGATCGCGTCCACGACGGCGCGTTCGACGCACACCGCGGCCGCCGTGCAAATCTCGTCCAGGACAAGCAGATCGGCGGGAAAGGCGGGCGGCAGCGGAAGATCGGCGTTCTCCTCGGCCGTCCCGGTGGCGAGCGCGAAGAGCGTGTCCCCGTCGAGCGGCGAATGCGCCGGACGAATCGCTCTGGCCAGGCCGTCGTGCGCGGTGACCGCCACCCGGCGGCACCCGGCCGGATCGAGCGGAGCGTCCGTCGCCACGACGCCGATCGTGGTGTTGAGCACGGTGCCTTTCACCGGCAGCGCATTGGCCGCGGCCAACTGTTCGGCGGTCGGCGCGCGCAGACCGAAGTAATCGGGTCCGTCGGTGCCACACCCCCACGGCAACCCGGTGCGCGGATCGAACACCGAGCCAACGGGATTGGCCACGATCAGTGCGGCGACGGTGATCCCGGCGGCGGCGCCTTCGCTCAGCACGACGCTCGCGGTCCCCACCCCGCCTTTGATCGATCCCGCACGTGCGCCGACGCCGGCGCCGACCGATCCGCGGGCGAAATCGACCGCCGCCGCCTCCGCCGCCCGATAGCCGAATTCGGCCGTCGGCCGGATGTCCCACGCCCCGACCGGTAGATCGAAGATCACCGCGCCGGGAACGATCGGGACGACCCGGCTCGCGTCGGCCGGATCCATCACGATGCCCGCGCCGTTCTCCTCCAGCCAGCGCATCACACCGTCGGCCGCGGCGAGACCATAGGCGCTGCCGCCGGTCAGCAGCACCGCGTCGACCTGGCGGACGGTGTTCATCGGATCGAGCAGGTCGGTCTCGCGGGTGCCCGGCCCGCCGCCGCGCACGTCCACCGACGCCACCGCGCCGCCCGGCACGCGCACGACCGTGCATCCGGTGGCCGCCCCGGCGCCGAGTACGGCGTCGGGATCGAGGACGTGGTGGTGACCGACCAGCACTCCGGGGATATCTGTGAGCGAATTGTTCTCCCCCGGCTCGGCTTTCACCATCTCTACTCCTCACGGCGCGAATCTGCTGGTCGACCGCGCCGATCTTCGCACCGGAGGCGGTCAGGGAGCCAGCGCTTGCAGTAGTGAGTCCTGCATCCAGGTCAGCCAGTGGTACACGTCCAGGTGCGGAGCGCGCGGATCGTCGGGCTCGAGATGGTCGGGCGTGTCGGCGTCGATGTTCAGCACCGTGCCGAGCGCGAGCCGTACGTCGGTGAGCGCGGTCAGCCACGCGTCGGCCTGTTCTGGGGTGAGCACGATCTTGCCGCCCGCGCTCGGCACGGTATCCAGCACCACCGAGCCCGCGGCCAGCTTGGCGTCGATGATGTCGGGCTCGTGCAGGCCGCGCAGCGCGCTGTTGAGGTCGGCGCGCTCGGCGTCCGGCGAGCCGGGCTCACTGCGGTGGAAGTCCGGCAGGAGCCGGTGCAGCCGCGGATCCTCGGGCGGGACGGTGTTGCCGGACCGCAATCCGGTCAGCGCGGCCAGATCGTCATCGGGGGCGGACGCGGCGCGTTCGGTGAGCAGCCCGGAGACCGCGCCCACCAGCGAACGAAGCACGTTGGCCTCGCGTGCGTCCATTTCGGAACGCAGTTTGAGACCGCTCAGCGAGTTCTTCCTGCTCCACTTACGCACGGCGTCAGGGTAGCGTCCTGGTCAGTCGTCCCGTTGCATGGTGGCCCAGAGACCCGCGGCGTGTAGCCGCTGGACATCATGTTCCATCTTGTCCCGGGAACCGGACGAGACCACCGCCTTGCCCTCGTTGTGGACCTTCAGCATCAGTTCGGTCGCCTTCGCTTTGCTGTAGCCGAAGAGCTTCTGGAAGATGTAGGCGACGTAATGCATGAGATTGACCGGATCGTCCCAGACCACGGTCACCCACGGGCGGTCCTCCGCCTCCAGGATCTCGGTGTATTCGACCGCCTCTGGCGTCGCCTGTGCCGCCGACACTGTCGCGTTCGCGGCGCCCATGACGACGTCACCCCGGACTATGTTGCGCAAGGCCATAACGTCAAGGGTACGACTCGACTCCCGATAAACAAGCCCATGCAGCCTCGATTCGCGCATTCCGCGGTTCACCGGGACGATGCCCGCCGATGGGGCCCGACCGTCCTGTCTACAGTGACTGCGTGGACCTGCGTGACGGCGCCGCCAGCACGGCGCTGCTGACCGACCAGTACGAACTGACCATGCTCGCCGCGGCGCTCGCCGACGGTTCGGCGCGGCGGCAGTGCACCTTCGAAGTGTTCGCCAGACGTTTGCCAAGTGGTCGTCGGTACGGCGTGGTCGGTGGCACGGGCAGGCTGATCGAGGCGCTGCGGCAGTTCCGGTTCGATGCAGCGGAACTCGCCGTGATCGCGCCGTTCTCGGATCGGCGAACTCTCGACTGGTTGCGCGATTACCGATTCACCGGCGACATCGACGGCTACGCCGAAGGCGAGCTCTATTTCCCCGGCTCCCCGATCCTCTCGGTGCGCGGCAGCTTCGCCGAGTGCGTGGTGCTGGAGACGCTGGTCCTGTCGATTCTCAACCACGACAGCGCGATCGCGTCGGCGGGCGCGCGCATGGTGAGTGCCGCCGGCGGGCGGCGGATGATCGAGATGGGCTCGCGGCGCGCCCACGAACTCGCCGCCCCCGACAGCGCCCGCGCCGCGTACCTGGCCGGTTTCGACGCCACCTCCAATCTGGAGGCGGTGCGCCGCTACGGCATTCCGGGCGCGGGAACCAGCGCGCACGCGTTCGTCCTGCTGCACAGCGGTCCCGATGGTGCGCACGAGGCCGAGGCGTTCCGCAGCCAGGTGCGGACGCTCGGGATCGGGACGACGCTGCTGGTGGACACCTTCGACATCGCCAAGGGCGTGGCGACCGCCATCGAGGTGGCGGGCACCGAACTGGGCGGCGTCCGGATCGACTCCGGCGATCTCGGCGTGCTGGCCCGCCAGGTACGCGATCAGCTCGACGCGCTCGGCGCCACCAAAACCCGCATCGTGGTCTCCGGCGACCTCGACGAGTACGCCATCGCCGCGCTGCGCGCCGAACCGGTCGACGTCTACGGCGTCGGCACCGCGCTGGTCACCGGGTCGGGCGCGGCGACAGCGGGAATGGTCTACAAGCTCGTCGAGGTGGACGGGTTGCCGGTGGCGAAACGCAGCAGTCATAAACAGTCCCGCGGCGGCACGAAGAAGGCGATCCGCTTGGCCCGCGACACCGGCACGATCGTCGAGGAGATCGTCTACTCGGCGGCCGGACCGGTGCCGCCCTCGAACGGCTTCCGAGCCCGTGAGCTCCTCGTCCCGCTCATCCGCGGGGGCGAGCAGGTCGAGGACCTGCCCACGCTGTCCGAGAGCCGCGATCTGGTCGCCCGCGGGCTGATCAGCCTGCCCTGGGAGGGCCTCAAACTCTCCGCGGGCGAACCGGCCATCGTGACGACGTTCGCCTGAGGGTGGCGGCGTTTACATCGCGTCCACCGGAATTTCCCGCGCGTCGGACGAACCGGTCGTCCGGCCTAGCGGCAGAATCTCGATAGGTCACCAGTCACACCGCGGGAGGTCACCGTGCCCCGAGCACTGATCATCGTCGACGTCCAGAACGATTTCTGCGAGGGCGGATCGCTCGCGGTCACCGGCGGCGCCGCGGTGGCCGCCCGGATCAGCGAGCACCTCGCCGCGACGAACTACAGCGTGGTGGTCGCGACCCGCGACTACCACATCGATCCCGGCGCGCATTTCTCCGACCAGCCCGACTACGTGGACACCTGGCCGCCGCACTGCCGGGTCGGCACGCCCGGCGCCGATTTCCACCCTGCCCTGACCACCGGCCCGATCCAGCAGGTCTTCTCCAAGGGCGCCTACACCGCGGCCTATTCCGGTTTCGAGGGCACCGCCGAGGACGGCACCGGCCTGGCCGACTGGCTGCACGACCGCGGCGTGGACGCCGTCGACGTGGTCGGCATCGCCACCGATCACTGCGTGCGCGCCACCGCGCTGGACGCGCGCATCGAGGGTTTCGACACCCGCGTCCTGCTCGATCTCACCGCCGGGGTCGCGCCGGACACGGTGACCGCCGCGCTGGACCGCATGCGCGGGGCGGGCGTCGATCTCGAAGGAAGCATGAGCCGATAGACCGTCTGGTCTCGCTGACCGGCCGGGCCTGTCGGAGGCACCGAGTAGGCTGCTCGCGTGCCCGAACTGCCGCCCGTTTCCGACCTTTTGGCCACCGCTGTGCAGGCGCTCGGCGGGAAGGAACGTGCCGGACAGGTCACGATGGCCGCGGCGGTCGACCACGCGATCGATACCAAGGAGCACCTCGCGGTGCAGGCGGGCACGGGTACCGGAAAGTCGCTGGCGTATCTGGTGCCGAGCCTGCGTCACGCGGTGCGCACCGGTCGCACGGTGGTGGTCTCCACGGCGACGATCGCGTTGCAGCGCCAGCTGGTCGACCGGGATCTGCCGCGGCTGGCCGAGGCGTTGCGCGGACCGCTGGGCCGGACGCCGAGGTTCGCGATCCTCAAGGGACGCAACAACTATCTGTGCTTGAACAAGATCAACAGCGCCATCCCGGACGAGCCCGCCGAGGCGGAGCTGTTCGACGCGTTCGCGATCTCACGCCTCGGCCGCGAGGTGCAGCGGCTCAACGAGTGGGCCTCCGACACCGAGACCGGTGACCGCGACGAACTCGCCCCGGGTGTGAGCGACCGCGCCTGGCGGCAGGTCAGCGTGTCGTCGCGGGAGTGCCTGGGCAAGTCGCGCTGCCCGTTCGGCCAGGATTGCTTCGCCGAGCGCGCCAGGACGGAATCGGGGCAGGCCGACGTGGTGGTGACCAATCACGCGCTGCTCGCGATCGATGCGATCAGCGGCATCCAGGTGCTGCCCGAGCACGACGTGGTGGTCATCGACGAGGCGCACGAACTGGTCGACCGGGTCACCGGCGTCGCCACCGCCGAACTCGCCCCTTCGGCGATCAGCGCGGCCGCACGGCGCTGCGCCAAACTCATCGACGAGCAGGAAGTGGACCGCCTGGAGGGCGCCGCCGAGGCCTGGCACACCGTGCTGGACGAGCTGCCCGCCGCGCGCTGGGACACCCTGCCCGACGGCATCGCCCCGGTACTGGCCCTGGTCCGGGACGCGGCATGGAACGCGCGCACCGCCCTCGCGCCGCCGGGCGCCACCACCGCGCAGGGAGATCCGGAGGGCGCCGCGGCCCGGAATCTGGCGCTGGCCGCGATCGACGAGGTGCACGACAGCGCGGTCCGCGCGCTGACGGCGTTCGACGAGCCCGATGCGGCCGCCCGGCGCGACGTCATCTGGTTGGCGGCCGACGAGGTCCGCGGCGTCGTGCGCCGTTCGTTGCGCATGGCCCCGCTCTCCGTCGGCGGGTTGTTGCGCAGCAGGCTCTTCGGCACCGCCACCGTCGTGCTGACCTCCGCCACGTTGCAGATCGGCGGCTCGTTCGACGGGCTCGCGACCACCTGGGGCCTGCCCGCGCGGTCGGGCAACCGCGTCGACCCGGCCACCGCGAACGGCGCCGAGGCGCCGTCGGACGCCGATACCGTCCGCTGGAACTCGCTCGATGTCGGCTCGCCGTTCGACCACGCCAAGTCCGGCATCCTCTACGTCGCCAGACATCTGCCCGCACCGGGGCGCGACGGCTTGGCGCCCGCGTATCTGGACGAGATCGAGCGGCTGATCAGCGCGGCGGGCGGACGCACCCTCGGCCTGTTCTCCTCGATGCGCGCCGCGCGTGCGGCCGCTGACGCGTTGCGCGACCGGCTGCGGACGCCCATCCTGTGCCAGGGCGAGGATGCCACGGGCGCGCTGGTCCGCAAGTTCGCCGACGACCCGGAGACCTCGCTGTTCGGCACGCTGTCGCTGTGGCAGGGTGTCGACGTGCCGGGACCTTCGCTGAGCCTGGTGATCCTCGACCGCATCCCGTTCCCGCGCCCGGACGACCCGCTGCTCACGGCCAGGCAGCGTGCCGTCCAGGCGCGCGGCGGAAACGGATTCATGACGGTGGCCGCCAACCATGCCGCGCTGCTGCTGGCACAGGGCACCGGGCGCCTGCTGCGCAGCGTCGATGATCGCGGCGTGGTGGCCATCCTGGATTCCCGCCTCGCCACCGCTCGCTATGGCGGATATCTGCGCGCGTCGCTGCCGCCCTACTGGGAGACCGCCGACCCCGACGTCGTGGTCAAAGCGCTGCGACGACTCGCCGCCGCCGCCACGGTGTGATCCCGCGCACACCTTCCGGTGCCTATTTCCAGACGGAAGTAGATTGGTGGGCGGTACTTCGGTGACCCCCAATTCCCCACCGAACGTATCGATGGTCCCCGCGCCAAGCCCTGCACGCGGCGCGGGGACACCACCGAATCCTCTGCCCGACGGCGCGTCTCAGCCGCGCACGGCCACCGCGTCGACTTCGAACAGCATCCGGGGCAGCGCGAGCGCGGCCACCCCGGTCAGCGTCTGCGCGGGCGGCTCGTCCCCCCAGATCACCGCGATCTTCTTACCGAGCACAGCCAGCTTTTCCAGGTCGTGGTCGACGATATGGGTCCGCAATTGCGCTACGTCGGTGAAGTCCAATCCCACCGAACGCAGCGCGATCCCGAGGTTGGCGAACGCGTTGTCCACCTGAGTCGCGAAATCCGCGCTGGTGGTGTGCCCTTCGGCGTCCGAGTCGTACTGCCCTGCGATGAACACCAACTCACCGCGCGCCGTCGCCACATGGCTGTAGCCGAACCCGGTCGGGTCGTGCAGTGCGGCGGGGTTGCTGATCTCGACGGCCATCGTCATCTCCTTGCTCGATCGTCTTCTGCTGCAACAGCAGAACGACGACCCAGCACGCCGCGGTGTGACATGACGTGGGCCACAAACGACCGCGGCGCGGCGACCCGAGGTCACCGCGCCGCGAATTCGGCGATGGCTCAGAGCGCCCACTTCAGGATCAGCGTGAGAACGCCGGTCACGACGGCGATGATCACCGCGCCCACACCCCACACGAATCCCTGACGCTCCCACGGACGTCCCGCGTCCAACGAGATCTTGCCGGGGCCGGTGAACGCCAGTCCCGCGGCGACGGCCGCGAACAGCACTCCCATCTCGTATCCCTTGCCGGTCAGCAGGCCACCGCTCCAGGTGACGTTGATCGCGTTGATCATGGTGCCGAGCACGATGGCGCCGGCCAGCGGTGTCAGCAGGCCGAGCAGGAGCAGCAGGCCGCCGCCGAGTTCGGTCAGGCCCGCCAGCGTCCCGAAGATCTTGCCCGGGTTGTAGCCCATCTGCTCGAAGCCGTCGGCGTTGGCTTGCCAGCCAAGGCCGCCCCACCAGCCGAAGAGTTTCTGTGCGCCGTGCGCGGCGAGCAAGCCGCCGAAGACGACTCGCACGATCAGCAAGCCGATGTCGGTGGAAATTACATCCAGCTGGGTGTTCCCATTGCTGCGTTCGAGTACGGATTTGATGGTCATGCTGGTCCTCATCCCTGCAAGTCGTTTCCCGGACATGGCGCCTCGGCAAAAAACCGGACTGCGGTCCGATTGTCGCACGAAGGGCTCAACTGCCCAACCCTTCGGCTTATTCCACGGTCCGGTCAGTGCGATAGTTCAGCCCTGAAGCGAGCGAGAGGTTACTCCGCGAGGAAGAAGAAGTAGCCGAGGAACACCACCATCAGCGCCCACATGGCCGGGTGCACTTCCTTGATCCGGCCCTTCGCCACCATGACCACCGGATACAGCAGCATGCCCATGGCCAGACCGTTGGCGATGGAGTATGTCAACGGCATCATCACGATGGTGACGAACGCCGGAACCGAGTACTCCAACCGGTTCCAATCGATCTGGCCGAGCGCCCGAGCCATGAGGATGCCGACCACGATCAGCGCGGGCGCGGTGATCTCCGGGGTCCCCGCCACCACCGCGAAGAGCGGATAGCAGAACATCGCGATCAGGAACCAGCCCGCCGTGGTCACGGCGGTCAGCCCGGTACGTCCGCCCGCCGAGACGCCCGCGGTGGACTCGACGTAGGCGGTGGTGGTCGAGGTGCCGATGACAGCGCCCGCCATGGTGCCTACCGAGTCCGCGGCCAGCGCGCTGGCGGCGCGCGGCAGCCTGCCGTCCTTGTCCAGCAGTCCGGCCTGGTTCGCGACGCCGATCAGGGTGCCGGAGGCGTCGAAGAAGTCCACGAACAGCATGGTGAGCACCACCACCGCCATTTGCGCGGTGAAGGCGTCCGGTAGGTGGACGATCGCCTGGCCGAAGGTGTGCTCGAGCCCCTTGGGTGCGGCGACCACGCCGCTGGGCAGATCCACCAAGCCGCTGACGATGCCGACGATGGTGGTGAGCACGATGCCGTAGAGCACCGCGCCGTGCCAGCCGATCACGAGGAACACCACGGTCACCAGCAGCCCGAACAACGCGAGCAGCGTCGTGCCCTTGGTGAAGTCGCCGAGGGTGACCAGCGTCGCTTCGCTGTTCACCACGATCCCCGCGTTCTTCAGTCCGAGGAACGCTACGAACAGCCCGATGCCCGCGCCGACAGCGAGCTTCAACTGCATCGGAATGGCGTTGAGGATGCGTTCGCGAACCTTTGTGACCGCGAGGACGAAGAAGACGACGCCCGACAGCAACGTGCCCGACAGCGCCACCTGCCACGGAATCCCCATGCCGAGCACGACCGAGTACGCGAAGAACGCGTTGAGCCCCATCCCCGGCGCGAGCGCGATCGGGTACCGGGCCCACACACCCATCACCAGCGTGCCGAACACCGCGGCGACGGCGGTCGCGGTGAACACGGCCTGCATGGGGATGCCCTTGTCGCCCAGCGGGCCCTGGTCGCCGAGAATCGCCGGGTTCACCGCGAGCACGTAGCACATGGCCAGGAACGTGACCGTTCCCGCCATGAGCTCCCGCTGCACGGTCGAGCCGGTCGATCGGACTCCGAAGTACCCGTCGACGCGTCCTCGGGTCCGGTGCAGAACGTCGGTGACCATGGCTGACTCCAGTGCGGAATGAAAAGGGCGTGCCAGGGCACGGTAGCCGACGTTTCACTACCTCCGGCACTCGCGTCGGACGGCTACGGCGCTTCCGTGATCAACGCCACCGGACGGACCGGCGGCGGCGCCATACTCCGGGGTTGCCCTATTCGGCCCCGGCCCTCTCGCCGGGCGCGACTGACGGGTCGGTCCGGATCGCTCGAGCTACGCGCTCGGCGCGGAGACCAAGCCGAGTTCCGCGTCGGAGGCCAGCAGGTCGTTGTGCGGCAGCACGCGCACGGTGTAGCCGACGGCTCCGGACAGCGGAACCGGAGTGTCGACAGTGAACAGCTCCACGCCGGAATCGGAGCCGCTGTGCGTCATCGGGACGGTCGTGATGTCGGAAAGGTCGTCGGTCGCGGACACCCGTCCGAGCACCGCCTGCACCACCACGTCCGAGACGCTCAACCCACCGAGCTCGACCCGCGCGGTCAGCGACAACCGCGCCCCGATGACCGGCGTGTCCGGCAGTCCCGCGCTGTCCACCTGGATCACCTTGACCGACGGCCACGCCGACTCCACCCGGTGGCGGTACTCGGCGATCGCGCCCGCGACCGCGAAATCGTCGGCTGTCGCCCGCTGGTAGGCCGCGGCGGCGGGGGCGTAGTACTCCATCGCGTAGTCGCGAACCATCCGCGAGGCCAGCACCTGCGGTCCCAAGGTCTGCAAGGTGTGCCGGACCATCTCGACCCAGCGCACCGGCATGCCCGACGCGTCGCGATCGTAGAAGCGCGGCGCGACGGTCCGCTCGAACAGGTCGTAGAGCGCGGCGGCCTCCAGGTCGTCACGGCGTTGCTCGTCACGGACGCCGTCCGCTGTGGGGATGGCCCAGCCGTTCTCGCCGTCGTACATCTCGTCCCACCAGCCGTCCCGGATGGACAGGTTGAGCCCGCCGTTCAGCGCGGACTTCATACCGGAGGTGCCGCACGCCTCCAGCGGCCGCAGCGGGTTGTTCAGCCAGACGTCGCAACCCCAGTACAGGAAGCGAGCCATCGACATGTCGTAGTCGGGCAGGAAGACGATCCGGTGCCGCACCTCGGGATCGTCGGCGAAGCGGACCACCTGCTGGATGAGCGCCTTGCCGCCGTCGTCGGCCGGGTGACTCTTGCCCGCGACCACCATCTGCATCGGACGGCGCGGGTCCAGCAGCAGGGCGCGCAACCGCTGCGGGTCGCGCAGCATCAGGGTGAGGCGTTTGTAGGTCGGCACCCGCCGCGCGAACCCGACGGTCAGCACGTTCGGATCGAAAACGCCGTTGATCCAGCCGAGTTCGGCCTCCGCCGCTCCGCGCTCCAGCCAGGACGCGCGCAATCGGCGGCGCACTTCCTCGACCAGGATGCCGCGCAGGGTGTTGCGCGTCGACCACAGCTCGGTGAGATCCACGTCCCGCAGCCGTTCCCAGCCGCGCGCCTCCTCGACCAGCTCCGCGCCGATGTGCTCGCGGGCCTTGTCCACCCATTCCCGCGCGGCCCAGGTGGTGGCGTGCACGCCGTTGGTGACCGACCCGATCGGCACCTCCGCGGGGTCGAATCCGGGCCACAGCGAGGCGAACATGGACCGGCTGACCTCGCCGTGCAACTTCGAGACGCCGTTGGCGCGCTGCGCGAGCCGCAGACCCATATGGGCCATGTTGAAGACGGAGGGGTCGGCTTCTCGTCCGAGCGCCACGATCCGGTCCACGGAAAGTCCTGGGAGCAGCGCGGATTCGGATTCGCCGTGCGCGCCGCCGAAGTAGCGGCGCACCATCGGCATCGGAAACCGATCGATGCCCGCCGGGACCGGAGTGTGCGTGGTGAACACCGTGCCTGCCCGTACCGCGGCCAGCGCGGCATCGAAATCCCTTCCGGCCGCCACGAATTCGCGAATGCGCTCCACGCCGAGGAAGCCCGCGTGGCCTTCGTTCATGTGGAACACGTCGGGATCGGGCAGCCCTTCCACCGCCGTGTAGGCGCGGACCGCGCGCACGCCGCCGATACCCGCCAGGATCTCCTGCCGGATCCGATGTTCCTGGTCGCCGCCGTAGAGGCGGTCGGTGACCGCGCGCAGTTCCGGATCGTTCTCGGCGATGTCCGAGTCGAGCAGCAGCAGGGGAATCCGGCCGACCTGCGCGATCCACACCCGCGCCCGCAGCACCCTGCCCTCGGGCATGGCCACGTGAATGAGCACCGGCGAACCACCCGAGGTGAGCGCGCGCAGCGGAAGGCCTTGCGGGTCCAGCGCCGGATAGTGCTCGGCCTGCCAGCCGTCCGCGGACAACGACTGCCGGAAATACCCCGAGCGGTACAGCAGTCCGACGCCGATCAGCGGCAATCCCAGGTCGGAGGCGGCCTTCAGGTGATCACCGGCCAGGATGCCCAGCCCACCCGAGTAGTTCGGCAGCACCTCGGTAACGCCGAACTCCATCGAGAAGTAGGCGATGCCGCGCACTCCCTCCTCCCCCGCGCGACGCTGGAACCAGCCCGGCGCCGCCAGGTAGTCGCGCAGGTCCGCGACCGCGCCGTCCACGCGCGCGACGTAATCCGGATCGGCGGCCAGCTCGTCCAACCGCGCCGCGGGCACCTCGCCCAGCATCCGGACCGGATCATGCCCCATGTCCTGCCACCGCAGCGGATCCAACGCGGCGAACAGGTCTTGCGTCGGCGGATGCCACGACCAGCGCAGGTTGGTGGCGAGCTCACCCAGGGCCGCCAAACGCTCGGGCAGATGGGCACGGACGGTGAAACGACGCAATGCCTTCATTGGAAAAAACTTACCGGCTCGCCACGGCCTCGGAGCCGTCACGCGTGGGTCTTGCCATCCTGTTCGGCGAATTCGAACGCCGCGACGGCGTGATCGATCGCGTGCCGGTGCCGTGGGTCGGTGAAGCCCCGGATCGTGCAGCCCGTGTCACGGAACGGACACGTGACGCTCACCGGCGGGTTTGCCGCAAACTCCGCCCACCTGGAGTCCTGGCCATCGTCGCGACGTACGGCATGCCGCTACCCGATCGAGACCCGCGACCGGTTGTGAACTCCCGACCGCGGGGCAAACCCACAAGCTGTGCGGACCATCCGGCCGCATCAACCGAATCAGTCCGGGAGTGATCAAGATGTGGACGACAGCACACCCGAATCGCGCCCGCAAACGCCACTTGTCGCGGGCTGGAGTAGGCATCACGGGGATCGGAGCCATCGCGACCGCACTCGTGCTCGTCGCACCGAACGCCGGGGCGGCAGTCACATCGGTCAACGCGGCCCAAGGAATGACCTTCGGTTTCGCGAACTACGGAACCAACTGCGAGTACCGCGTGACGGCCATGATGGACAGTGCCTCATCTTCCGACCCGGTCACGTTCACCGACAGCGCCGCGGGAACTTTCTCGCCGAATCCCGCGCAGGTGACCAGCAACCAGGCCACCACGACCTGGACGCCGACCGCGACCGGACAACACACCATCTCCGCGACACAAGGCCCCTCCAC
This sequence comes from Nocardia sp. NPDC051787, assembly GCF_040681325.1. NCBI lineage: Bacteria > Bacillati > Actinomycetota > Actinomycetes > Mycobacteriales > Nocardiaceae > Nocardia > Nocardia sp. NPDC051787. The sequence continues at coordinate 11,780 of NZ_JBFAYO010000035.1, read as the reverse complement.
GACACCAGGGACCTCCATGACGCAGGGAACGGCCGCCGTGAGCACACCAGCGATGACGGTCGGCAACGGCATCAACGTCGGCATAGCGTGCCTGACAATGCCGTAAGCGCCGCACAGCGGTGCGGCGCGAGCGAGCAGCATGCGGCCACAGCGGCCGCTCAGGCTGATCAACGGGGACCGCACGCCCATCGGGCACCCTGAACGGCTCGCTCACCCAGACGCTATCCGCAACGCGGCTGACGCGCGGCCACGTCGACCCATCGTCAGGCGGGCCGCAACCAGACCGCGCTGTTCGGCGCCAGTGTCACCGTGGCCGAGGCGGGCCGGTCATGCCATGGCTCGTCGGTGGCCATCACCTCGCCGAGGTTGCCGATACCGGAGCCGCTGTAGTGCACCGCGTCGGTGTTGAGCAGTTCGAGCCAGCGGCCCGCGTGCGGGAGGCCGACGCGGTAGGCCTCGTGCATCGATCCGGAGAAGTTGTAAACGCACGCGACGACCGAGCCGTCCGAGCCGTAACGCAGGAACGCCAGCACGTTGTTGGCGCGGTCGTTCGCTTCGATCCACGCGTAGCCGCCCGGCGTGGTGTCCTGACTCCACAGGGCGGGGTAGGCGCGGTAGACCGCGTTCAGGTCCCGCACCAGCGCGGTTACGCCCTGGTGCAGGGGGTTGTCCAGTTCGTGCCAGTCCAGGCCGCGGTCGTGCGACCACTCCCGGAACTGGCCGAAGTCCTGGCCCATGAACAGCAATTGCTTGCCGGGATGAGCCCACATGTAGGCCAGTAGCGCCCGTACGCCGCAGGCCTTGGCGAAATCGTCACCCGGCATCCTGGTCCAGAGCGTGCCCTTGCCGTGCACCACCTCGTCGTGGCTGATCGGCAGCACGTAGTTCTCGCTCCAGGCGTACATCAGCGAGAAAGTGATCTCGTTGTGGTGCCAGCTGCGGTGCACGGGGTCGCGACCGAGGAACCCGAGGGTGTCGTGCATCCAGCCCATGTTCCACTTCATGGTGAACCCGAGTCCGCCGACGTCGGTGCCACGGGTGACGCCGGGCCAGGTGGTGGACTCCTCGGCGATGGTGACCACGCCGGGGTGGTTGCGGTGCACGGTGTCGTTGAGGTCTTGGAGGAAGTCGACGGCCTCCAGGTTCTCCCGGCCACCGTGCACGTTGGGTTCCCACTCGCCTTCCGCGCGGGAGTAATCCAGGTAGAGCATGGAGGCGACCGCGTCCACGCGCAGGCCGTCGATGTGGAATTCCTCGATCCAGTAGCGCGCGTTGGCGACCAGGAAGTTGCGCACTTCGCGTCTGCCGAAGTCGAAGACGTAGGTGCCCCAGTCGAGTTGCTCACCGCGGCGCGGGTCGGCGTGTTCGTAGAGCGGGGTGCCGTCGAAACGGGCCAGCGCCCATTCATCGCGGGGGAAGTGCGCCGGCACCCAGTCCAGCAGTACCCCGATGTCCGCGGCGTGCATGCGGTCGACGAACGCGCGGAAGTCGTCGGGAGAACCGAAGCGCGCCGTCGGCGCGTAGTAGGAGGTGACCTGGTATCCCCATGAGCCACCGAACGGATGCTCGGCGATGGGGAGCAATTCGATGTGGGTATATCCGGCCGCCTGCACGTATTCGGCGAGCTGGTCGGCCAGTTCCCGGTAGCCGAGGCCAGGACGCCATGAGCCGAGATGCACTTCGTAGACGCTCATCGGCGCTCGGGCCGGGTCGGTGGCCGTACGCCGCTCGAGCCAGGCGTGGTCGTTCCACACGTAGTGGCTTTCGGTGACCACCGAAGCCGTGGCCGGGGGTTGTTCGGTGGCGAAGGCCAGCGGGTCTGCGTGATCGACGGTGCGTCCGTCGGCGCCGTGCACGCGGTATTTGTATTTCGTGCCCGGTCCGACACCGGGGACGAAGACCTCCCAGATACCGGACGAACCCAGCGAGCGCATCGGCGCGGTGCTGCCGCTCCAGCCGTCGAAATCCCCGAACACGGTGACACCGCGCGCGTTCGGCGCCCACACCGCGAACGACGTGCCCTCTACTTCGCCGTCCAGGGTGGCGTACCGGCGCGGATGCGCGCCGAGCACTTCCCACAGGCGCTCGTGGCGGCCCTCGCCGATGAGATGCAGGTCGAGTTCGCCGAGCGTGGGCAGGAAGCGGTAACCATCGGCGCTGATGATCGTCTGCCCGCCCGGATAGGTGGTCACGACGCGATAGTCCATGAGATCGGGGTACGGCACCACCGCGGCGAACACGCCGTGACCCAGCGATTTCAGTGCATGGTCGACGCCACCCACTCGCACCGACACCGTTTCCGCGTGCGCGCGCAGCACCCGCACGGCCGTGCCGTCGGGATGGGGATGCGCGCCGAGCACGGTGTGCGGGTCGGCGTGCGTGCCCGCCGCGAGCAGCATGAGGTCGCGTCGCCTCATCGCAGCGTCCTGCGGTAGGCCAGTTCGGTGCGAGCCTGCTGGGACACCGGCGGCAACGTGATGATGTGCGCGACGGCGCGGGCGGGGTCCAATCGCACGTAATTGGTCTGAGCCCAGTGATATTCCTCGCCGCTGACCTCGTCGTACACCACGGGGTGGTCGTGCCACTCACGTCCGATCGCGGGCAGGTCGAGCGAGAGCATGCCCCACTCGGCGGCGAACGGATTCAGGTTCACCACGATCAGTACGGCGTCGCCGCTGGCTGGGTCGATCTTGGAGTAGGCGAGCAGCGCGTCGTTGTCCACGTGATGGAAGTGCAGGCAGCGCAACTGTTGCAGGGCCGGATGCGCGCGACGGATCTCGTTGAGCCTGGTGAGCCACGGCTCCAACGATTCCCCGCGCGCCAGCGCGTCGGCGAACGGGCGCGGACGCAGTTCGTACTTTTCCGAGTCCAGGTACTCCTCGCTGCCCGGACGCACCGCCTGATGCTCGAACAGCTCGAAACCCGAATAGACGCCCCAGCTGGGCGCGAGGGTGGCGGCCAGCACCGCGCGGATGGCGAACATGCCCGGACCGCCGTGCTGAAGGGTCTCGTGCAGGATGTCCGGGGTGTTCACGAACAGGTTCGGGCGCGCCTCGTCGGCCTTCGCGGCCAGTTCGTTGCCGAACTCGGTGAGCTCCCACTTCGCCACCCGCCAGGTGAAATATGTGTAGGACTGGCTGAATCCGCGCCGGGCCAGCCCATAGAGCCGGGCGGGGCGGGTGAACGCCTCGGACAGGAAGAGCACGTCCGGGTCGGTGCGGCGCACGTTCGCGATCAGCCATTCCCAGAAATCGGCGGGCTTGGTGTGCGGGTTGTCGACGCGGAAGATATTGACGCCCAAACTGATCCAGTGCCGCACTACACGCAGCACCTCGGCGTAGAGGCCATCGGGGTCGTTGTCGAAGTTGACCGGGTAGATGTCCTGGTACTTCTTGGGCGGGTTCTCGGCGTAGGCGATGCTGCCGTCGGGCAGGGTGACGAACCATTCCGGATGTGCCCGCACCCACGGATGGTCGGGCGCGCATTGCAATGCGAGATCGAGCGCAACCTCCAGGCCGAGTCGGTGCGCCGCCGCGACGAACCCGGCGAAATCGGCCTCCGTGCCCAGCTCGGGGTGCACGGCATCGTGGCCGCCGTGCTTCGAACCGATCGCCCACGGCGAGCCGACATCCCCCGGCTCCGCGGTGAGCGCGTTGTTGCGGCCTTTGCGATTCACCTCGCCGATCGGGTGGATGGGCGGCAGATACACCACATCGAAGCCCATACCGGCGATACGCGGGAGTTGCTCGGCCGCGGTCGCGAAGGTGCCATGGATCGGCTTGCCGGTGACGTCGCGGCCGCCGGTCGAGCGCGGGAAGAATTCGTACCAGGAGCCGAACAGCGCGCGGTTCCGCTCGACGTGCACGGTGTGCTGCGGGCCGCGGGTGACCAGGTCGCGCAGCGGTGTGGCGCGCAGAATGTCGGCGACCTCCTCGGTGAAGGCCGGGGCCACCCGCGCGGGTAGCTGCTCGGCGCTGCGCAGTGCCGCCGCGACCGCGCGCAAGCGCTCGAACTGCTTCTTCGCGACGGCCTGCGCCGCGCGCTCGAACAGCCGGGCACCCAGCTCCAAGTCGTTGGCCAAATCGGCGGCGCTCTGCCCGACGGCCAGCTTCGCCTCGATCGCCGACCGCCAGGTGGCGATGGGGTCACTCCACCCTTCGATGCGGTAGGTCCAGGCGCCTGGAGCGTTCGGAGTGAACGTGGCATTGAACACGTCGGGTTCGTGGTCCGGCGTCATGCGGACACGGGACGGTCGCGACGCGCCAGGGCCTTTCACGACCAGCGTGGCGGCGACAGCGTCGTGGCCTTCTCGCCACACCACGGTGCGTACCGGGAAAACCTCGCCGACCACGGCCTTGGCAGGTCGACCGCCTGCGATGGACGGGGCAGTGTCATCGATAGCGATGCGGCCGGTCACGGGGACCAACCTACCGGTACACCACGCCGCGGACCGGATCAGCGGGCATTCCGGAGCGGATCGGGACGTGGCGCGATATGCGTGAGCAGGGCGGCCCGGTCAGTGTGCGTCCGTGGTGAGTTGCGCGTTCGCTCCCGCTGTAAGCCGATCCGGCCCACATGGTCGGGGAACGCGCCGATATGCGCGCCCGCCCGGTCAGCGTGCGTCCGCGGCGAGTCCGAGACCCAAGGCGACCAAGACCGCGGCGAGCGTGCGTTCGACCCGCTGTCTGATCCCGGTCCGGCGCAGCCAAGTTCCCGCGCGATCGGCGGCCAGCACCACCCCGACACACCAGGCGGTGTCGATCACCAGCTGAATGAGCGCCAGGATCACCACGGTCGGCAACACCGGACCACTGGCAGGCAGGAATTGCGGAAGGATCGTCAACCCGAAGACAGCGGCTTTCGGGTTCGCCGCGATCGAGAGCAGCGATGCCCGGAAGGCGGAGCCGGGTGTGCGGCCCGACGGGAGCATCTTCGTCATCGCGCTACCGAACTCGTCGCCACCGCGCGCACCCCGCCACGCCTGCACGCCGAGCCAGATCAACACCAGGGCCCCGACGATGTGCACCGCTGTATGCATTGCCCTGTTCGCGACCAAGAGCACCGAGAGCCCGGCCCCGCCCGCGAGCGTCCAGCCGAGCACGCCGATTTCGTTTCCGGCCACGGCCGCCAAACCCGCGGTGCGTCCGTCCCGTACGGAGCGCTGCAGGAACAGAGCGGTCGCCGGTCCAGGCAGAGCCGCGAGAACCAGGCAGGCCAGCAGGAATTGAGGAAGAACGTGAACCCAGTGCGGCATCAGCCGATGGTCCCAGTTCCGCCCCGGCCCTGCCATTGGTTTCCGCGGCCGGTTCCCTGATGTCCCGACAAGTCGCGGTGGCAGCACCCGTGGTCGAGGCCGAAGAGCGTGCGGCCTCCCTGCCGTCGCCGATACCTCCCGACGCCGACCAAACGTCACCTGAAGCGCGGTCAACTCGAATAGGTGCTCGGCACGCTGAGCGACGCGGTGTCGCGGGCTCAGTACAGCGCGGCGGCCAGCTTGCGGCGCGCGGCCGCGACGAACGGCTCGGCCTGGTCGAACAGCTCGAACAGCTCCAGCAGACGGGTGCGCGCCTTCGTGCGCTCGTCGCCCGACGTGCGCTTGACGACCTCGATCAGCCGGTCGAAGGCCGCCTCCGGTCGCTGCTGGAACAGTTCCAGGTCGGCGGCGTCGATCGCGGCGTCGACATTGGACGGGTCGGCGTCCGCGATCGCGATGGCCGATTCCGGCAGCTCCTGCGCCCGGGCGAGGAACCGGAGCTGGCGCAGTGCGCCCTTGGCCTCCTCGTTCGCCGGCTCGGCAGCGAGGATGGCCTCGTAGGCCGCCTCCGCGCCGGCCAGATCGCCCTGTTCCAAGGCCGCCTCAGCCGCCGCGAAGCGCGGGTCCTCGGCGGGCTGCTGCGGCGCTCCACCCTCCAGCTTGCCCGCCACCGCGTCGATCACCGCGTCCAGCCATTGCCGAACCTGCGGCTCCGGCTGCGCGCCCTCGAAGTCGGCCAGCGGTTGTCCGGCCGCGATCGCGATCACCGTGGGAATGCCCTGCACCCGCAGCGCCTGGGCGATGCGCATGTTGGCCTCGGCCTCGACGGTGGCCAGGTCCCAGGCGCCGCCGGCGGCGGCCACCAGACGCTCCAGCGTCCGGACCAGTTCGACGCTGCCCGGGCTGCGCTGCGAGTACAGCACGACCACCACGGGCACCTGCATCGAGCGACGCAGGACCTTGGTCTCGAAATCGGCCTCGGACACCGCGTAGTCACCGGCCGCACCGCCCGCGCCACTCGCGGGCTGCTTCAGGCTGGACAGATCGACCGCGCCGGACATGGCGGCGGCGACAGCGGGCGAAGGACGGCGTGCGGCTGGTCGATTCACGGCTTCCAGTTTGTCACGACGTGGCCGACGCGGGCGCCGCGGACTCGGCCGACGCGGCATTGCTCAACTCACCCAGCTGACCCGAACGCACCGCCCAGACCTCGAACAGCACCGTGCAGAACGGCGGAATGCTCGACACCAGCGCCAGCACGGTGGTCCTGACGCCCCAGCCCAGCTCGCGCGCCGCCACGATCGCGGTGATCACGAACAGGATGAAGATGATGCCGTGCGTCATGCCGAACACCTTGACCGGCCACAGCACCGGCTCGGGAATCCGCTTGAACACCATGCCGATGATCAGCAGAACCCAGGAGATCGCCTCCAGCACCGCGATGAAACGAAACCGCTTGGCCACGGTGCTCAGGTCGAAGACATTGCCCATGCGCCCATTCTGCCGGACGCACCCGGATGCACTACGGACTGTCGTAGTTGAACTGATCACACTCGGACATTCCGCCCGGGCATGTCCGTCACGCAGCAGGCCCACGCCGCACTCCGGCCCGATCGTGACCCCACCACTCCACGACCCGATGCTCCGCCGGCGACACGGCAAAGCCCACGGGTCCACCGACCTCGCGCTGGTGTCGAGGTGGTCGCCCGTGCCTGCCCGTCGTCAGACGCGGACGATCAGCGCGTCACCCTGACCGCCACCACCGCAGAGTGCGGCCGCGCCCACACCGCCACCACGGCGCTTCAACTCCAGCACCAGGTGCAGCAGGATGCGCGCGCCCGACATGCCCAGCGGGTGGCCGATGGCGATGGCGCCGCCGTTGACGTTCACCTTCTCCGGGTCGATGCCCAGCTTGCGGGTGGAGGCGACGCCGACTGCGGCGAACGCCTCATTGATCTCCACCAGGTCCAAGTCGGCGGGTGAAATGCCTTCGCGGGCGCACGCCTTGGCAATGGCGTTGGCGGGCTGGTCCTGCAGGGTCGAGTCCGGGCCCGCGACCACGCCCGCGGCGCCGATCTCGGCGATCCAGCTCAGACCGAGCGACTGCGCCTTCTCCTTGCTCATCACCACGACCGCGGCCGCACCGTCGGAGATCTGCGAGGCGGTACCCGCGGTGATGGTGCCGTTTTTCCTGAAGGCCGGGCGCAGCTTGCCCAGTGACTCGGCCGTGGTGTCGGCGCGGATCCCCTCGTCGGTGGTCACCAGCACCGGATCGCCCTTGCGCTGCGGCACCGCGACCGGGACCACCTCGTCATCGAAGACGCCGTTCTTCCACGCCGCCGCCGCACGCTGGTGCGAGGCAGCAGCGAACGCGTCCTGGTCCTCTCGGCTGACCGGCTCGGCGTCGTTGCGCTGCTCGGTGAGCGCGCCCATCGCCTGGTCGGTGAAGATGTCGTGCAGGCCGTCGTAAGCCATGTGGTCGCGCAGCGTCACGTCACCGTATTTGAAGCCTTCGCGGCTCTTTTCGAGCAGATGCGGCGCCTGGCTCATGGACTCCTGGCCGCCCGCGACGACGATCTCGTACTCGCCCGCCCGGATCAACTGGTCCGCGAGAGCGATCGCGTTGATGCCGGACAGGCAGACCTTGTTCAACGTCAGCGCGGGCACGTCCATGGGAATGCCCGCGGCCACCGCCGCCTGGCGGGCCGGAATCTGGCCGGCACCGGCGGTGAGCACCTGGCCCATGATCACGTAGTCGACCTGGTCGGGCGCGATGCCGCCCTTCTCCAGCGCCGCCTTGATGGCGAAACCGCCCAAATCGGAGCCGCTGAAGTCCTTCAGACCCCCGAGCAGCCGGCCGACCGGGGTACGCGCACCGGAGACGATCACGGAAGTGGTCACGACGAGCCTCGCATTCGTAGATCTGCCCGCGCCTATCGGCGGCGCGAGAGCAAGTTTTCCTACTCAACGGTAGCGGGTCCGGCCCACGCGGCCCGGGCCAGGTCGCGCTACGTTCGACTGGTGAGCACCGTTACGGATCAGTCATCTTTCATCCCCGCGGACTACGTGACCGCGGTCGACCACGTCGGCATCGCGGTGCCCGACCTGGACGCCGCCGTGGCCTGGTACGCCGAGCACCTCGGCATGGTCGAGACCCATCGCGAGGTGAACGAGTCGCAGGGCGTGCACGAGGCGATGCTGTCGCTGCCCGGCGCCCCGGACCGAGCGACCGCCCTGCAATTGCTGGCGCCGCTGAACGCGGACTCCACCATCGCGAAGTTCATCGACCGCAGCGGCCCCGGCTTGCAGCAACTGGCCTACCGGGTGACCGACATCGACGCCGTCTCCGCGTACCTCCGCGCCAAGGGGCTGCGTTTGCTGTACGAGGCTCCGCGGCACGGAACGGCCGATTCCCGCATCAATTTCATCCACCCGAAGGATGCTGGCGGTGTGCTGATCGAGTTGGTCGAACCGAACGCGAATGTTACGCACTAGTATCAAGGTCAGGTCGAGAAAACTCGTTGGAATGACATTCGCAGTCGAGTCACCATCGGCTGTCTTCAGGCTGTAGTTTGTGTGCCATGTCGTCACCCGAGTCCGATCGCAATCGCTTCGTTGCACTGCCCTTCACCGTTGTGCGCAAGGGTTATGCGCAAGACGAGGTGCGTAATTACTTCGACCGCTTCGACGCGGAACTGAGAGTCACCGCCACCGACCGCGATGCCGCTGCGGCACAAGCACGTAACCTCGCAAGCCAGTTGGAAGACGCGCGCGACGAGATCGACGAACTCCGCAAGGAGGTCGACCGACTCTCGGTGCCGCCCACCACCGCGGAAGGCATGTCCGACCGCATTTCCCGCATGCTGCGCCTGGCCTCCGATGAGGCGTCCGAGGTCCGTGCCCTGGCGCAGGCCGAGGCAGCGGAAATGGTGTCGATCGCCGAGCAGCAGGCCACCGAGATGCGTGGCAAGTACGAGTCGCTGCTCGCGGAGACCAAGGAGAAGCGCGAGGCGCTCGAAATCGAATTCGAGCAGACCCTCGCGAACGCACGCACCGAGTCCGCCAAGATCATCGAGGCCGCCCAGGCCGAGGCCGACCGCATCGCGAAGGAAGCCGACGCGAAGCGCAAGGCCACCCAGCAGGACTTCGAGGCCACCATGGCCGAGCGTCGCACCAAGCTCACCCGCGCCATGGAAGAGCTGGAGGCCACCAGCCGCGCCGAGGCCGCCCAGCGGATCAAGGACGCCACCGACGAGGCCAACCGCCTCATCACCTCCGCCACCCAGACCTCCGAGCGCAAGATCGCGCACGCGAAGGAACTGGCCGAGGAGATGCGCGTGCTGCGCGGCCGCGTGCTCGCCCAGCTGCTCGGAATCCGCGGTCAGCTCGACTCGGTGCCCGCGATGCTCGCCGCGGTCAACCGGGAAAGCGAACTGCTGGACGGCGTTCCGGATCAGCGCAAGTCGATCGGCGGCAACACCAAGTCGGTCACCGGCTCGCGCCAGAAGGCGATCCCCGAGGTCGCCACTGAGGACGACGAGATCGACTCGGACGAGCGCGAGAGCGCCGACATCAGCAACTGACGTCGGGCCCACGGCGACTGAAGCAGTACCTCAACCGAATTCACCGAAGGCCGCCCCCATCGGGGCGGCCTTCCCTAATTCCAGGCGAGTGTTCCTCCAGGCCCGCAACGGCATTCGCACCCGCCGAACACCAGCAGCAGGCGTCAGGTGTACGCCGGGCTCGTTCAGACCTCCCATGCCGCGCGCTGCCGTCCATCTGCGCACAACTCCCAGGCGATCAGCGCCGTGGCGCTCCTGAGCTCCCTAGTGTGCCTGCGGGACCGGCCTTGGTCAGGACCAGCGCCGGGTGATTCTGCGTGTGCGGCGGCTGTTCCAGCATCCGCGGTGCCAATGCCTGCGATCGTCCTCGCCGCCGGAGGCGGGCCAGGCGACGATGTGGGCGACGCCGGGCGCGATTTCGTGGTCGCAGCCGGGGCAGCGGTAGGTCTTGATCGCACGAGTGCCCGGGATGGTGCGGACGACATAGGTCTCGTCACCGTCCGGTCCCGCCTCCGTCCGCCCGAATACGCCCCCGAGCGGCGCAACGGTCCGCGATCGATCAGCGTGGCGATCCGAATGCGGCTTCCGGCGGGGCATGCGACAAGCCTATTACCCACCCGGGAGCAGCCCGCACACCCCGGGCTTCAGAAGAGGCGGAATTCGTTGCTCTCCGTGCCGCGCAGGGCGTCGTAATCGAGGGTGAGGCAGCGGATGCCGCGATCCTCGGCGAGCGTGCGCGCCTGCGGTTTGATCTGCTGGGCCGCGAAGACGCCGGTGACCGGCGCTAGCAGGGGGTCGCGGTTGAGCAGCTCCAGGTAACGGGTGAGCTGTTCGACGCCGTCGATCTCGCCACGTCGTTTGATCTCGACCGCGACCGTGCCGCCGTCGGCGTCCCGGCACAGCAGGTCGACCGGCCCGATCGCGGTCATGTATTCGCGGCGGATGAGTGTGTAGCCCGCGCCGAGCGTCTGCACGTGCTCGGCGAGCAGCTCCTGGAGGTGAGCCTCCACCCCGTCCTTCACCAAGCCGGGATCGACGCCCAGCTCATGCGAGGAGTCGTGCTCGATGTCCTCGATGGTGATGCGGAGTTCTTCCCCGGCCTTGTTTGCGACGACCCACAGCGCCTTCGCTCCCTCTGGGAGCGGTGTGTCGCCGTTGCGTTCCTCCAGCCAGCACGGCGGGCTCATCCAGTTCAGCGGCTTGTACGAGCCGCCGTCGGAATGTACGAGCACCGAGCCGTCCGCTTTCATCAGCAGTAGCCTGCGGGCCATCGGAAGATGGGCGGTGAGTCGCCCTACGTAGTCGACCTGGCAGCGAGCAATCACTAGGCGCACCCAAGCACTGTAGGTGAGCACCGAACGGCGGTTGCGCTCAGCCCATGAGCAGCATCGCCGCGAGAAGCGCGCTCGCCGCCGGCAGCGCGGTTTCGACCCGGGTCAGCCTGCGCCGGGTGGTTGCAATGGCGTGAATCATGAAGAACCCGGCGGCCACGCCGAGGGTGAACGCCACCAGGTGACCGACGTGGGTGAAAGTCCGCCCGCCTCGAGACGCCGCCGACCGCGACGACGACCACACTGGGGCCCAAGCAAACCAACACCGCTGCGGCACGGCCCCGACCAGTGCCACGGCCCGTAGCCGACTCCGACGTCCTCGGCCCAACGGAGGCTCGCTGGCACCCATCCGGCCTCCACAGCCACCCACAAACCGGCCGCAACGCGCAGCGCCGACGTGACCGGCCAGGGAGACACAAACCAAACGAATTGCGCCCAAACGCAGTTCGGGCGAGGGCGAGAAGACCCGCCGGCAACGGGATGATGACCCGGGCTCCCATTTCTAGTGAGTTGCTTCGCAACAGCAGTTGCGGCCGTAAAACGACGAAAGGCCCTCGACTGTGTCGAGGGCCTTTCGTGAAGGATGTTCCGGCGGTGTCCTACTCTCCCACACCCTGTCGAGTGCAGTACCAT